>JAILPC010000053.1 GCA_024690465.1 Ruminococcus sp. | reverse complement strand
CCGATGCTTGTAATATTCGAGGGGAACGCAACGGAAGTTATATCCTCGTTATCCTTGAATACATTCGCCGCAACGCTCGTAACAGCGCTGCCGTCAACAGTAGCGGGAATAGTTATGTCCTTCTTATCGCCTACATATCCGACGATTTTGCCGTCGTCCGCGCTGTTGTACAGCCAGCCGTTCTCGTAAGCCGTAATCTCAACAAAAGGAATTTTAGGGCTTTGATTATTCGCGTGAGACTGCGCGCCGGATCCATTATAGCCGTATATTTTTAAATCTGAATTACAGTTACAAAAAGCGCCATAGTAGTTAAATGATATAGAACCTCTGTTGAGGAATACCGCGTCCGTAAGATTTCGACAATCAAAAAACGGTCTGTAATCCATAGATGAAATGCCTGAAGGCAGTACAACACTCGAGAATTTAGCACTTCTGAAAGCAACTTGATATATATATGTAACCGTGCTTGCAATAGTAAAGGAGGAATCCTTTTTACCCGCGGGATAAACAATCAAACTTGTTTTATTACTATTATATAAAACTCCATTCTCAGCGCTGAAACTGCTGCTGCCGTTTTCAACCGTAATTTCCTCCAAACAACAGTTATTCGCTGCGACAAAATGAAGCGGGTGACCGTTTTGTGTAGTAATAGTAGTAACGGTTTTAGGCAACTGATAAGTTGTTGCAGAGCTTCCTAACGCGTATTGAATTAATTTTGTTTGACCTTTATCATACAAATTGCCGTCAGGAGAACAGAAATATCTATTACTAGGATCAACACTAAACTGTTTAACGGAAGAATATCTAAACGCACCGTCAGGTATACTCGTAACATTCGCGGGAATTAATATTTCACTTCTGAGGTTGTAGCATTCCGCGCAAGAGAACTGTCCGATTTTTGTAAGACTGTCGGGGAATGTTATGCTCGTAATGATATTCCTCTTGGAATAAAATACACCTGAATCCCAATTTCCGTCAGCTAAAGCAGTAACAGGGTACCCGCCAAGCGTGTCGGGTATAACAACTTCGGCAGAGTTGCCTATATACTTTGTAATTGTAGCTTTGTTGCCGCTGATGGAGTATTCAAAATCACTCTCGGGCGAAGGCGTCAAAGTTGAGTCCTTGATTGTATGTTTGCCGTTAATAGAAAACTCAGACATCATATATGTTGTTGAATTCTTAACATCCTGAACCTTAATCATATAATACTGATACGGAGAAGCGGGATTGTCAAGGTTAAAACTATATTTCGTACAGTTTAGATCCTGTATTTTTGTGTCATTAGTAACCGATGTAACCACATTCCAATCAGGAGAATCAAGCACCGCCTCGCTGTCATCATTGAAATTTGCTCCGTAAATTGTCCAGTCTTTCCATGTGCGTCCCGTATAGGAGGCATTGTCGCTCGCAGTTATCAGACTATAAGCAATGATAGGTAATTTAACGTTTGTCTTGAAAATAATATATGGCTTAAGGGTGCTGTCGCCAACAGTACCAAAATAGCCACACCACTTGGTATTTGTATTACCGTCAATCATCTTTGTATGGTCTTCGCCGCCGTTATTTGTATATCCTCCCGAACCGCTTATAACGGTAAGCGGAGCAACCTCGGATACAGACACAAAGGTGTTGCCGTTAGAATCAGCAAAAGTCTCGACCGCGGAATCACTGTAACCGTAGATTGTAACACTGTCGGGAATTGCGTCTTCTCCTATACTTGTAACAGTATTAGGAATTATTACAGATGTAAGCGAAGTATTATCCTTAAACGCTTCATCATCTATAGCCGTGACGGGATTGCCGTCAATTCCTGAGGGAATAGCTATATCCCCTGTATTCGTAGTACCCGTAATGGTAGCCTTACCATCCGTAACAGTGTAAGTAAAGCCGTTGTATGTATCATCGGCTATTACATACACAGGCGCGATTATCGCAGCCGCGATAATAAGCACCAGCCCGAGCACGATAATCGGCAAGCGTGTCAGCTTAGTTCTTTTGATAATCATATAATCTCCTCCTGTGATTTACATTCCGAAAACGCAATGGTAGATTGCTGTGCAGTTC
>JAILPC010000016.1 GCA_024690465.1 Ruminococcus sp. | reverse complement strand
CTATTTGATAGGAAAGTACAACAAACTGTATAAAATTATTATACATAAAGTAATATTTCTTAAGCATTGATATTACGGTATCTCCTATCAAACAAAAAAATTTATATTGCCCGCTCAGTAGCACGCTGCGCGCGCACGAGCGAAGGCTATACGAAAGCGGACGCGCCGGTTGCGCGCGCTTTCTTGTGATTAATTAAGCCCAAATGAAATTGAAATAGCGTCGTTGACTTTGTTCATTGAATTCTCGTCTACCGCGCCCATTCTTTCCTTGAGCCGCTGTTTGTCAATTGTACGTATCTGTTCGAGCAGAACTACGCTGTCCCTCGACAGTCCGCTGCCCTGCGCCTCAATCGGTATATGTGTGGGCAATTTCGCTTTTGACTGCTGACTTGTTATCGCCGCGGCAATAACCGTCGGACTATAGCGGTTTCCGACATCGTTTTGTACAATCAGCACAGGACGTACACCGCCCTGTTCGGAACCGACGACGGGCGAGAGGTCGGCGTAATAAATATCTCCGCGCTTTATACTCAAAGTTCTGACCTCCAATAATATTTTCTCTTACCGGTATTTTTGCCGTTTTCAGATTTTTTATACCGATAATATTATATTTTTGAGGCCGTCTTATGTGAGTGTTATTTGTACACGAAGTACGCCGAGAAGTTTATCTCTTTTAATTCTATTTTAGAAATATAACCTGTGTAATAATCATATTCTACAGCAAACTCACCGCTTGCGCTTTTGCCGCTGCGGCGCGCTTTCGCGCCGTATTCTCCGCTGCAGTTTGTTTTGTCGCGTTCAATTTCTTTCAAAACATTGTACAGCACATTGGTAAAGGCTTTCTGCGGCAGGTAGTCGTATTCGGAGTTGAGAATTATATCTCCGTACTCAACGCTCAAGTCCGAACCGCTGTATTTGTATATGTAACCCTTTAGATTTTTCGGAGCTTTGAATCCGATAGTCAGCGTGTGGTTTTCGCTCTTTACGTCCGCCTTGATGTTCACACCGTTATATTCGCTCTTTACAGTCGCGCAGAATTCCTTCTGAACAGGCGCGGGATTTGTTATACACGATGTGAGCAGCAGTATTATAGGAATGATAACAGCCAGTCTTTTCATACAATCACCGTTAAAATATATGTTTACAACACGCTTTGTATGTGATATACTAATCAGGTAAAATTTTATAGCTTGTACGGTTCCGCGAGGAATAATAGGGAAGGCGGTAAGAGTCCGCCGCAACAGCCATTACCGTGTTCGGTTAAAGGGAGCATTATGTCACTGCAGCTTGCTGTGGGAAGGCGCTTCGCAATATACGCCGTAAGTCGGGAGACCTGCCGTACTCGTATGAAAAACCGGTTTTGGGCAAAGGAAACTCGGTTTAACGCCTGTACGGCGTGTTTTTCTGTGCCCTTTTTGAGGGCATTTTTTCATTTTAAGGAGGTAAAAAAATGAAAAAACTTATTTCATCGGCGCTTATTATCGCGCTTATCATCTCTTGCTTTACGTTTGCCGCGAGCGCTCAGAGCAAGGTAAGTATCCGTATCGAAGGCAAAGAGTCAACCTTCTACAGCGGCGAGGTTGCAATCGGCGAAAACGCTACCGTCCTCGACGTTTTAAAGGCAGTTGATAATGCTGAAGAAAACGTAGATGTAACAGTGATAGAAGACAGCCAATACGGCGCTTATATCAGCGCTATCAACGGCGAAGCTCAGGAAACATTAAGCGTAAACGATCCCGAAAATCCGAGCAATACCACATATTATTACGTCGGCTGGATGTTCGCGGTTGATAATATCTCTTCTTCCGTGGGCGCTTCCGCTTATGAGCTCAAGGGCGGCGAGGATATCGTTTTCTATTACTGTGATATGAACACTCAGGTTCCCGTAGCGGATTTCAGCGAAGAAGGCAAGATTAAGCTTACAAGCTTTGACTATGACTGGATGTCGGACGCTTCCGCCTGGCAGCCTGTCGCGGGAGCGAAGGTTTATCTCAACGATAAGGAGTATACTTCCGATTCAGAAGGCGTTGTAACCTACGAGCCCGCGGATTTCAAGTGTCTTGTTAAAGTTCAGATTGAGCGCAGCGACGAATTGGGCTATCCCACAGTCTGCCGCTTCGAGGACAACTACGGCTTCGATATGCACTGCTTCAGGGAGACTCAGCCCGAGCAGAAGCCCGTTACGCTCAACTATAAAGAGAGCCTCTATGTCAAGGGTTTTTATGATATCGATATGTCCACAGACGAATCTGTATCTTATTCTTCCTCGAACATCAAGGTAGCTAAGGTCAGCTCAAGCGGAAGAATCACAGGCGTTAAAAAGGGTACTGCTACAATTACAGCCAAGGCGGGCAACGTGACAGCAAAGTACAAAATTACTGTAAACAACCCGTACCTCAGCGTTAATTCAAAGGTTCTCAAGAAGGGCAAGAGCTTTAAGCTTATGGTTTTTGGAGCAATTGACGTTAAGTTCTCGTCAAATAAAAAGTCTGTAGCTACTGTAAACAGCTCAGGTAAGATTACAGCAAAGAAGAAGGGCGCAGCCGTCATCACCGTCAAGGCAAACGGTGTAACTCTCAAGTGCAAAGTAACAGTAAAATAATGAGGTAAAATATGGGTAAAAGGTTTATGGCGTTTATAACAGTTCTCGTTATAGCTGTAACTGCGCCTTTTACCGCCTTTTGTAAGAACAATAACACCCTCAGCGACATAAAAAGCGCCGTTGAGGGTGTTGTGTCGTATTTGTGCGGGACTCAGGGAGCCGACAGCTTTCCCGAGCTGCTCGATAAGCTGAGCGAAAGCGCGGGTAATTATTCTGTCGACTGGTACTACATCGCGTTTTCCCGCTACGGACTCGACTGCAGAAATCAGAAGAGCATAGAGGCTTTCAGGAATAAGGTCGAGGAATTCTATTCGGGCGATTTGGCGGCGGTAAAGGTTACCGATATGCAGCGCACGGCGTTGGCTCTGAGCTCGTGCGGTGTTGATATCACAGACGTTAACGGTCACAATCTGCTCGCCGACGCTACATATAACCGCGCGAAGGTCAAGCCTCTCAACAGTCAGGGGCTCAACGCCGTAGCCTACGCACTTCTGCTGCTCGATTCAAAGAACTACAGCGTTCCCGATAACGCCGAAACAACCCGCGATATGATGGTTACTACCCTCCTCAACTCGGAGCTCGACGGGGGAGGCTTTTCGCTGTTCGGCAGCTACCCCGACATAGATATGACGTCAATAATCACTCAGGCGCTCTCGCCGTACAAAAACCGTTCGGACGTCAGATCCGCGCTCGATAAGTGCGTCGGTATACTCTCGTCAAGACAGAAGAGCTCGGGCGGCTACAAGTCGTTCAGCAACGAGATATCCTGCGAGAGCACAGCTCAGGTCGTTTTGTGCCTTACGGCTATGGGGATTAATCCGATTTCCGACAGCCGATTTGTTAAGAACGGCAACTCAGTTATCGACGGGCTTATGACATTTAAGCTCGGCAGCGGAGCGTTCAGCCATTTTAAGGACCAAAATGCCGACAATATGGCGACCTACCAGGCTTTGTGCGCGCTTGTCAGCACATATATTTATCTTCAGGGCGAGAAATCCTTCTACAATTTCGCCGCAAAGCCGAAGCCCAACAAGGTCAAGGTCTTAAAGCAAAAAAAGACATCTTCACACACAGGCAAAAGCAATAATAATTCTAAAATCGAAAATAAATCCTCGTCCTCAACTATATCCGAAACACAAAAACCAACCGAAAAAGTTAAGAAAACTACTAAGGAAACAGCTCTGAAAAGCAAAACAAAAAAGAAACAAAAAGCTGTTTTAAAACCGACTTCCGCGGTTGAGAGCACAACAGCCGCGCGTAGTAATAATTCCGCAAAAGAAAAAAATTATAATTCCAATTCAGAAAATAAACGTTATCCGATTTATATAGATTTCATCGTTTTAGCGCTCATGTATCCCGTTCTTGTTGTGATAAAAAGGAGGACAAAATGAAAAAAGTAATATCCCTCTCGCTTCTTTTTATCCTGCTGTTATGCGGCTGTTCAATAAAGTCAGCTGATGAATACTACAGCTCCAAAGAACCCGAGGGCAAGCTTCACGCGACAATTTCAATCGACTGCTCCAGAGCGGTTGAGTATAAAGGCTCAAAAAGGAAAAAAGCGGAGATTCTCAAGCCGTACAGCGTTTCTTTCGCTGACGGAGAATCTGTGTATGACCTGCTCAAGCGAGCGTGCAGAGAAAACAAAATTCAGTTTGAATACGAGGGAGAGGGCGATTCCGTCTACATCAGCGGAATAGATTATCTCTATGAGTTCGACTGCGGCGACCTTTCGGGCTGGGAGTATTCCGTCAACGATAAGTTCCCGAACGTCGGCTGCGCCGCAAGTTATCCCGAGGACGGCGACACCGTAAAGTGGCTCTTCACCTGCGACCTCGGAGCCGACATCGGCAATGTGTACAAGGGGGAGAGCAATGGTTAAAAATCTCCATCCCTTCACTCTGTTTATGTGTTTTTTCTATGTGATTTTCATCTCGGTGTTTACGTTTAATCCGATGTTTCTTGCTTCGGGATTAATCGGAGCCGTACTTCTTCTGTTCACGCTCGACGGAATAAAGTCCGCGAAAATACTGCTAGTCTATTTGCTGATGATTGTCGTGATTTCAATAACAAATCCGCTGTTTTCGCACAACGGAGCGACGATTCTTTTCTTTATAAACGATAGCAGAATCACGCTTGAATCACTGATTTACGGCATAAATTCCGCGCTGATGATTGTCGGAATACTCATCTGGTTCAACTGCTTCAACAAGGTTTTTGACAGCGAAAAGATTATGTATTTAATCGGGCGTTTTTTCCCGAGGCTTGCTCTGGTGTTCTCGATGTCGCTAAACTTTATTCCTCGCCTGACAGCTGAGTACAGGAGTATTAACAGCGCTCAAAAGACAATCCGACAGAGCCGAATAAAGCGCGCCGCGGCGGCGTTTTCCGCGGTAATCACACGCTCGATGGAGGGAGCGATAATCACTTCCGACTCGATGAGCGCGAGAGGCTATTCACTCAAGGGCAGAACGCATTTTCACAGATTCAGATTCACGCCGTATGATGCTTTTTATCTCGTACTTTTCACCGCGCTGTTCGTCCTTTGCGTTGTGCGGAGCGTGGAAATATGCTACTATCCGTATTTTGAAATGAACGTGAACGCGTTCGGGCTGGTCAGCGCGATATCCTTTTTGGCGCTCGCGTTTCTGCCGTTTATTCTCGAAGTAAAGGAGGCTTTAAAATGGAAATTATATCTCTCAAGAATCTGAGTTTTCGCTATAATAAAGCTTCAAACTTTGCTTTAAAAAACGTAACTATGAGCGTAAAACAGGGCGATTTTGTTCTGGTAATAGGCGAGAGCGGTAGCGGTAAAACCACCCTGCTCAGAACTATGAAAAAAGAGCTCACGCCGAACGGCGAGCTCAGTGGAGAAATCCTGTTCAACTCAGAGGATATCAGGGATTTGTCTCTGCGTGACAGCGCCTCAAAAATCGGTTTTATTATGCAGAATCCCGAGCTCCAGATTGTCACTGACAAGGTCTACAGCGAGCTTGCGTTCGGGCTTGAGAACCTCGGTGTTGAGCGTGAGGCAATCAGGGCGAAGGTCAGCGAGTTCGCGTCGTATTTCGGCTTGACGGATAAGTTTTCAAAGCGCACCGATACACTCTCGGGCGGGGAAAAACAGCTTCTCAATCTCGCGTCCGTTATGGCGATGAATCCCGAGCTTATTATCCTTGACGAGCCGACGTCAATGCTCGACCCGATTTCCGCTGTTGAGTTTCTCAACTGTCTCAGGCGCGTCAACGAGGATTTGGGCACGACGGTCATTATCGCCGAGCACCATTTGTCCGAGGTTTTTCAGCTTTGTGACAAGGTCGCCTATATTGAGAACGGCGAACTCAAGGCTTTTGACGCTCCGCGCGAAATCTGCCAAGAGCTAAAGCATAAAAAGATAGAGTATACTCTCCCTGACTCAGTCCGCGTATATAACAAGCTGGGCGGTGAGGGAAAGGTTCCGCTTTCGATTAAGGAAGCGCGCATATTTCTGCAAAAGAATAATAACTACACGGTTGATAATTCCCATAAAGAATATAAAAGCAATCCCGCGCTGAAGGTAAAAGACCTTTGGTTTCGGTTTGAGCGCAAGTCCGATGACGTTCTGAAAGGTCTGAACCTAGAGGTGAACGAGGGCGAGATTTTCGCGCTTGTCGGCGCGAACGGAAGCGGCAAGACAACTCTCGTCAACCTGATTTCGGGCGTTCTGAAGCCGTACAGGGGAAACGTCGGGACAAAGTCAAAGCTCGCCGTACTCCCTCAGAATCCGCGGGATTTGTTTGTCAAGGACAGGCTTGAGGATGATTTCAGGCTGATTAATAATTCCTATAATGAATTATGCGAAAAATTCAATATAACGCCTCTGCTCGGTCAGCACCCGTATGATTTGAGCGGCGGCGAGATTCAGCGGGCGGCGATTGTCAAGATTTTGCTGGATTCTCCCGACCTGATTCTGCTTGACGAGCCCACAAAAGGACTTGATTCCTTCGCCAAAAAGGAGCTCGGCGAGTTTCTCTATTCGCTCGGCGTAACCGTTGTTCTGGTCACTCACGACCTCGGGTTTGCCGCGATGTATTCCGACAGGTGCGGCCTGCTGTTTGACGGGATAATCACGAGCGTAAACTTCACCAAACCGTTTTTCCTTTGCAACAGTTTTTATACAACGCCTGTCGTAAAAATGACAAAGGGCATAGCCGACGGAGCCGTTACAGTTGAAGATATTATTGTTGAGAGCTGAGTTGTTTTGAAGATAAAAACCATTCTTATGTATGTGATTTCGTTAATACTGATACCGATTGTAATCCTGCTCGGCACGGCAACTTTCGGCAAACAGAGCTATCCCGCGGTATCCTGCGCGGTGGCTTTGCTCGCGTGCGTGCCGTTTTTTCTCACATTTGAGAGAGAAAAAAACACGAGGAAAATCGTTTTCCTCGCGGTAATGGTCGCTCTGTCCGTTGCGGGACGTTTTATCTTCGCGCCCGTGCAGTTTTTCAAGCCTGTCGCCGCGATAGTAATCCTCGCGGGAATGTATTTCGGCGCGCAATTCGGCTTTCTCACGGGAGCGCTGTCGGCTGTGGTGTCCGACTTTTACTTCGGACAAGGTCCATGGACACCGTTCCAGATGTTTTCGTGGGGACTTATCGGACTGCTCGCGGGACTTTTGAGCAGCAGGCTTATAAGGAGCAAAATCCTCCTGATTATCTTCGGAGCTTTCTCGGGAGCACTGTTCTCGCTGATTATGGATGTGTGGACGGTGCTGAGCCTGGACGGCGGCGAGTTTAATCTCAGCCGATTCTCAGCCGCTGTCGCGACCTCCCTGCCGATTATCGGCATTTATGTGGTCTCAAATATAATATTCCTCTTGATACTCAGTCCGCTGTTCGGTAAAAAAATAGAACGGATTAAAACAAAATACGGTATTTAAAAAAGCAAGGCAAAACGCCTTGCTTTTACTCTTGTTTTTTAGTTTTTCAGCGCCTGCAGCGGAGCGGGGAGTCGTCCGCCCCTGTTGATGAATACCGATGGGTCGCCTTCTCTTACGGGCATAACGGGACCTGAACCGAGCAGACCGCCGAAGCTCAGCTCGTCGCCTGCCTTTTTGCCGATTGCGGGGATAAGCCTTACGGCGGTGGTTTTTGAGTTCACCATACCGATTGCGGCTTCGTCTGCGATAATTGCCGAGATTTTTTCCTCGCTGATGTCGCCCGGGACGACAATCATATCAAGACCTACGGAACAAACCGCGGTCATACACTCGAGCTTTGTGATGTCGAGAGTGCCTTTCTTAGCCGCGGCAATCATTCCCGCGTCCTCGGAAACAGGGATAAAAGCGCCCGAAAGTCCGCCGACGTGGCTTGACGCCATTACACCGCCTTTTTTGACTGCGTCGTTGAGCAGAGCCAGAGCGGCTGTTGTGCCGTGACATCCGCAACTTTCGAGTCCCATTTCCTCAAGAATGTACGCCACGCTGTCGCCGACGGCAGGTGTGGGAGCGAGCGACAGATCCACTATGCCGAACGGAACACAGAGCCTTTTTGACGCCTGCTTCGCGACAAGCTGTCCCATTCTTGTGATTTTGAACGCGGTTTTCTTGACCATATCCGCGATTTCGTCAATGCTTTTTCCTTTGCCGTCTTTAGCGAGAACCGCCCTTACAACGCCGGGACCAGAAACGCCTACGTTGATAACGCAGTCGGCTTCGCCCACTCCGTGGAACGCGCCCGCCATAAACGGGTTGTCCTCGGGAGCGTTGCAGAATACTACAAGCTTAGCCGCGCCGATACAGTCGCGGTCGGCAGTCATTTCGGCAGTCTTTTTAACAATTCTGCCCATTTTTTTTACGGCGTCCATGTTAAGACCTGCTTTGGTTGAACCGATGTTAACCGAGGAGCAAACCTTTTCGGTTACGGATAAAGCCTCGGGAATGCTCTCAATCAGAGCGTAGTCGCCCGCGGAAAAACCCTTGTGAACAAGCGCCGAGTAACCGCCGATGAAGTTCACGCCGAGCGTGTCGGCGGCTTTGTCGAGAGCCTTCGCGAATTTGATGACGTTCCTGCTCTGGCAGGGCGCCGCTATCATAGCGACAGGGCTTACCGAAATACGCTTGTTGATAATCGGGATACCGTACTCGCGTTCGATGTCCTCGCCTGTTCTGACTAAGTCCTGAGCGTACATACAAACCTTGTCATATACCTTTTGGCTGGCGATATTGATATCGCCGCTCATACAATCCAGCAGCGAAATACCCATGGTGATAGTTCTCACGTCAAGGTTTTCGTTGTCAATCATATTTATAGTTTCGAGTATGTCTTTTGTTTCTAACATTTTTGATTCCCCTTAATCTTATGCGCGCTGTTTAAGATATCCTCGCGCATAATTCGGACTTTTGTCTTTTGTTTACGGCTTTTTTCTTATATTTTATGCATGCTGTTGAAGATGTCCTCGTGCATAATGTGGACTTTGGTGCGAGACTGTTCACCGACCTTTTCGAGCTTTTCGCTGAGCGCGTCGAAACCCAGTGTGCTCTTATCGATTTCAACGAGCATTACCATAGCGAACATATCCTGAAGCACGCTCTGTGTAACCTCAAGAATATTAACGTCCGCCTCGGCGCACGCTGAACTTACCTTTGACAGGATTCCGACAGAATCCTTACCGATTACAGTAATTATAGCTTTCATAAGGTCCTCCATATATTTAATGTCGCTTTATTATACAATAAATTGATTGGTTTTTATTTCTTTAAAGAATTAAACAGGCTATATTTGCATAATCTTAATTTATGTGTTATATTTTTGTTAGAGTTTAGTGATTAGTGGTTAGCGGACGATTACCAATTAACAATTAACAATTAACAATTAACGATTAACGATTAACAATTAACCACAAAAAGGGTGAAAATATGAAAATACTCTCAGATACACATATTCATTCAGACAACTCATTTGACGCCGAGAACACAGTGCTCGAGATGTGTCAGGCGGCAGTCGAAAACGACATCAGCATAATAGCGATTACCGACCATATGGAAGCTCCCGAAATAAAGCTCGGCGACAGAAGCGTGTTCGGCAATATGATTAAGCAGATTACAAACTCCGTTAAAGACGCCGAGGTGGCGAACGAGCTGATGAACGGCAAGCTCAGGGTGCTCAGAGGAATGGAGCTCGGCGAGCCTATGCACGAGCCGAAGCTTACAAAAAAAGCCATGGCGATTGCCGACTTTGACTTTGTGCTCGCGTCAATTCACAACATAAGGAACACCGAGGATTTTTACTACCTCAATTATGACGAGGTCGATGTTCCCGACTTGCTCAGATGTTACTTTGACGAGCTTCTCGAAACCGCTGAGAACGCTGACTTTGACAGCCTCGCTCATCTGACATATCCGCTGAGATATATTATCGAGAGGACGGATATCCGCCCTGACCTTGAGGACTACTCAGCCGTCATTGACAATATATTGAAAACTCTCGTTAAGCGTGACAAAGCCCTCGAAATCAACACCTCGGGCATACGCTCAATCGGCATTACAATGCCCGATATTAAAATCGTTAAACGGTTCAGAGAGCTCGGCGGCAAGTACGTCACAATCGGCTCGGACGCCCATAGGAACTCGGACGTCGGCTATATGATAGAGAAAGGTATCGAAACAGCGAGAACCTGCGGCTTTGAGTACTTTACAGTGTTTGAAAAACGACAGCCCGAGCTTATTCAGATTTGGTACTAAAATATGGGGTCGGCTCAAAAATCGTTTTGAGCCGACCCCAA
>JAILPC010000006.1 GCA_024690465.1 Ruminococcus sp. | reverse complement strand
GGTGCTGTCAAGCGTGGATTTTGAAATTGCGCCGAGCGGAATTGTTATCTCTGTTGTGCTCTCTCTAACTTTGCTTGTTACCCACGGACAATCTGTTGTTCCTCGCAGGTCGGATACATCTTCCGAAGTAATAGCGGTAACGTTTGGCGCAACACTAATGTTTGCGACTCTGTATTCAGTAACATATGCGTTGTTTACGAGTGCAGGCGGGTGAGGTGCTCCCGTAACAGTTCCCTCTCGGTAAACAATATTGCCCTCGCGAGCGGTGACAGTTTTATTAACTTGCACAATAACGCTGTCTATGCGCGTGTACTCGCTTGTGTTTGACGGGACAGTAATATTAATCGGCGCAGGGTTGTTTAACCATTTTTCACCGACAATGCCGTCGCCCGAGTTAACAGTAATTGACATTGTGCTCCCCGACGCGGTTACAAGCAGATTGTTGTAAGTTCCGCCGATATTTGGAAAGACACCGTCGCTCACTATGCCTCGGTATGGTCGGGACATCTGCTCCGCATTGTACGTCCTGTCGCCGTCGACTGCGTTAAAAAATCCACAATCAACATTATAGATTTGGTCTGCCATATTAAGCCTCCTGTATATATTCATATGTCGGGTTACATTTGTACCCGTTTTCGTCCATAACCTCTGTAACCTCTTTTATTCGAGCGTTTTTTTCAATGCCGTATTCGTTACGCACTTTTACCACGTCCCCGAGGTTGTAATCGACTTTGTATGTAAAAGTCACGTTTGGTATCACAACGCCCTCAAAAGACGTTGTTTTTTTATACTCCGCGAGCTTGTCTATCGCTCTCGAGATTAGGTCGTTGTAGTACATGAAGTCGGAAAGTATAACGTTGTCTTTCGACTTCGGCGTTTCTGTCGGGTCGCTGATTGTCGGCAGGTCTGCAAGTATGATGTGTTCTCCGAAAGTAGTTTGATAATAAGCTATGCCGTTTATATCAATTTCTTCGCCTGTGTGATAGCTTTGTAACCACGCCAGGTGCTCCGCTGACATAATCGGGAGTCTGATTTGCGGAATATAATACACGCAGCCCTCGCCCTGTACTGCAGTAATTAATCCGTTAGGATATTGCCTCGTCAGCTCACCATAAGTCATTTGATCTGCCTGGTCTTTAGCGTCAACAAACTGCTCGTATCGGTTTAGCCCGGTTGCTATGCCGTAGGCTTGCCTGCGGCGTTTCCAACCCTCACCTTGACCGCCCACCAGGGCAACGTTGCCGAGCTTAGTCCCGTCCTCAACGTATTTTGTCGAGCTGAGATTTTCGTACTTGTCGGAAAAAATAACCTCTCTTGAGCGGTCTACGCCTTTGTATAAAGAAAATACAAGGTGACTGCTGATTAGCTGTACCTTGTATCCCCAGTTATAAGTATTACAGTATTCTCGGATTTTCTCGCCGAGATTTTGATAACTGACTTGTTCAGCTTTTCCCTCAGTAAATCCTGCCGCCGTTCCGAGCTGTAACAGGCTTGAGCTGTCCGACTTTAATATCATGCGTGAAGCGTCGCTCGGATTTATCAGTTCCGTTGTAATTAAATAGCGTATAAATTCCTCGATAGAGCCTTTGCAGGTTTCGGTCTCCCATACAATGCGCTGGTCGAGTATATCTTTTGTATCATAGCCGTTTACGATTAAATAGTTTCCGCTCTCAACGTTCGTATCAAGCTCAATTCGCTTGATACGGCATACCATATCGTCGTCAAGGCGTATTAGAAAATAACCCTCACGCAACAAACTGAAATTTTCCGTGCTAGCCTCGACATAGAGCTCGCACTCCCCGATTTTGTCATAACGGTTGCTCCATATAAGCGATTTGTAGCCGTTGACGATTCCGATTAGTTCGAGGTCGTTGTTCAAAACATATACGTCCATTTATACGCCCCCGAACGCTCTGTTGAAAGAGTAAGCGATAATCATATTGTCGTCGGTTGTGTTGTTGTCAGCGGAGTATGTAAAGTGATTTACTCCCTGTTTCAGTTCAAAAAACGTTGAGCCCTGCGTCATCTCGCCGAAAATACTTGTTGTCGTTCCCGAACGTGTCAGTCTGACACTTCGCTGTCCGCTGTTCGTGTCAATAGTGATTTGGTCGCCTTTTACATAATATCCGTTGCCCGACTTTGTCATTGTAAAAAAGTCGCCCGTGTCGGTGTTTGTTATGGTAAACGTTTTGACCGAGCCGATAAAGTTAATCGTAAATACAAGTCCCGTCGGGCTGTCGGAGTTGTTTATTATAGAGTTTTCGTTATTGGTAACATAACTTGAAAAAACAAGGGGCTCGTTAAAAGTAATCGGAAACTCTACCGCGTTATTGACGTTTGTTATGTAACCTTTTGTCGGTGTAATCGCTCTGAAATACGGATTGAAACACTCAATAGATATCTGAGCTCGCTCGTCCTTTGTAAACAGTCCACATTCGACAGTCTCAACTACACCAACGATAGACACATCTAAAGTGTCGTTCGAGTAATAAAATATACAAGCCTCTTTCGGACGAAACATTCTGTAAAGAAACAGCCTGTTTTTTTCAACGTCGCCGTTGATTTTGATTGTAATAACAATATTGCGAGTGTTGAGCGTCGCTGAGTTGAATTTTGCGCCGTCCATTCCTGCAGTCTTTGTTGTGTTGACCTGCGCGGTGACAGGGTTTAGTCCCTGTATGTCGATAACTTGATATTGACTTTCCTTGTCAGTCAAAATAAGCAACTGACCGCTGTTGTTTTGAATTTTCGCTGTGTACACTTAAATTCCCCTTTCTGCAAGTGCTAAGAGGTTTTTAGTCTGTTTGTATAATTCGTATCTTGTCGGTGTTGTCGGAGCGTTAATGGTCTGATAGAAGTTCTGAGTATTACTTGTTGAATTGTTCTGAATATTACCAAATAACTGCCCTGCGCCTTTGAGTTGTGACGCGGCTGTTGATAATGTTCCTGCAAACTCCATACCGCCGCTCAGTTCTTCGCTAAGCGAGCCGAGAGCCTTTCTACCAAGCGTTGCCGCAGTAACCATAGCTTTTTTGGTCGTTGAAGCTATACCGCCTATAAACCCGTCCCCAAAAAACGCCCCAAATTTGAATGTCGCTTTTGAGGGAGATTTTTCCTTTAAAGCTGATTGCAGAGCTTGTAATGCAAGTTTGCCTAGCTGTGACGCGGCATGTACAATCTTTATGACTCCACCGAGTAAGCCCGAGACAAACCCGATTACATAGTTGTTACCAACTTTTCGCCCTTTTTCTTCGGGTTTTTCAGCGTCCGAACCCTCTTTTGCTTTTGTGACAATGCCGCCCGCTGTCTTTTTGAAACGTTCGCCTGTAATAGTATCTTTTATCTGTTTTTCTGCGCTCTCCGCTAAAGAACCGCCGACAGCCTTGCCGACTTCTTCTGTCTTGTCAGATGTTTTACCGTCGCCGCTTATCCCGAGATATTTTTTGATTGTATCAACAATTTCGTTTGCTGACATTTGCGACGTATCTTTAAGCTCGGGCATATACTTCTCGAGCCCTGTTATCATACCGAGCAGAGATTTCTTTCCTGCCTCGTCGAGCTCGTCGGGTAAATCGTCAAACGCAGATAATATGTTAAGAGCGGTCTGTTTTGTTGACTCTGATACAGTCGCCCCGCTGTCCTTTGCACGTGCAGCCATACTGAGAAAGCCTTGAACGCTTTGAGCGTCCATTTCTTTCAGAGCGTTGAGATATTCCTCTTTCAGCACAATCGTGCTGTTAAAGAAATCAAATACATTATTGCGAACATCTTTAAAGCCGTCGCCTGTATTGAGCTTAAATTCCGAAAACTTAGCATTGAGCTCGTCGTATTTCTCCGCGTCTTTTTGTACCCATTCCTCGGATTTGCTCTCGATTATCTCTAGCGCTTGATTATAATAACTAAGGTTTTCCTGTTTCTGTTCATCAAAATGCTTTTTAAGCGTTTCGCGTTCATTCTTATACTGCTTTGAGCCGAGTTTTCCTTGCGCTGTATACTTGTTCTCAAGTAATGTCAGCTCATTTGTATACGCCTTGTCTGCCGCTTCGTTAGCCTGCTTTAGCGTTTGGTCGAGGTTAGCTAAGTACTGAGCCGACTCTTTCTGAGTTATTTCGCCGCTTTCGTCCTGCAGTTTCTGAAGCTCTGACTTTTGCTGTTGCTGATAGATTTTTAGCTTTTCGTTTTCAAGTTTGAGGATTTTTTTGTTATACTTTTCGATATTTTTTATATCTTCTTCTCTTAGCTCTTTTTGTTCTTTAAGAGCTGTGCTTATAATTTCGCTTATTTTATCCTCGGCAGTCTTGATTTTATCGTCTAAGCTCGAGATAGTATCTCCGTTTTTGTTGAAAAGTTCGTCAACGTTAGTGAGTTGAGGTGCAATTTCCTGTAATTCGTTCACAAACGTTCTGATTTTTTCGTTTTTATTCTCGATTTTTTCGACGGCGCTTTCGACTCCGTTCGTTACACCTGTAAAGATTTCAAGCGTTGCCTCAAAAATCTTGCCTGTGCCCTCGGCAAGTCCTTTGATGATTGCGGAGATTATACGAGGCATTTCTGCTATTATCTTAGAGGCAACCTCTGGAATTGCTTTAGTGATAGACGATAACAAATCAACAGCCGCGCTGATTAATCCCCCCATATCGAGATTTTCAATTATTGCAGGGATTTGGTCTACAAGTTTTTTCAATAGGTCGGGCAGAGCCTTTGCCGCCCATTTCACAATCTGCTGAATAAATTTACTTACTGCACCAATAGCCTTTGGCGCATTTTTTATTATAACTTTTCCGACACTCTCAATAACATTAGTGACTAGTTCTCCCAGTTTTGGAAGATTATCGTTTATAAACTTAATTCCCTCGCTAATAAAGCTGCCTATAGTCTTTCCTATAGTCTTTCCTGCTTTTTTCCAGTTGCCATTTGACTGAATAAGCCCTCGGCTAAATTCCCCAAGTAGTTTAACGCCTTTGCCTGCTAACATATTGAGCTGTGGCATTAGAATTAGCCCTAAAGCGTTTTTCGCTGTACTTGCTCCGCTTTTTAGCCTTTGCATACTGTCGTCAAGCTCATTAAGCTTGTCGAGCTGTTCTTTACCTAAAACAGCGCCCATTTGTTTAGCCTCTTTTGTAAGAGTGTTAATTCTTTCAGAGCCTTGTTTGATAATAGGATTTAAGTCCTGCGCTGATTTCCCAAACAACTGCATTGCAACCTTATCTCTTTCGGTCTCGTTTTTCATTTTGCCGAGAGCGTCGATTGCCTCCCAGTAAACAGTTTCACTGTCTCTGAGTTCGCCTTTTGCGTTTGTCACTTCAATGCCAAGCTCTTTATAAGCACTTACAAATTTTTTTGAGCCGTCCTTTGCGTTTCCCATTGACTTGATATTTCGTGCCATAGACTTTGTGAGAGTCTCAACGGAAACGTCAACAAGTTCAGCGGCATATTTATATGCCTGTAAATTCTTTGTAGAAATACCTGTTTGAGCACTTAAAGTATTGATTTCATCAGCATACTGACCTGCGCTGATACTCGCCGCTGTTAGTCCAGTTGCCGCCGCCATAGCAGCACTAGCGAGTGCAGTAATACCTCGGCGCAGTCCCGAGCCGATAGCAGATTTCAGTCCGCTGAATTTATCTTTTGACCTGTCAGCCTCTTTGCCTGCTTTTTCAAGCGATTTGTCAAGTTTATCGACTTCGCCTTTTGCGTCGTTAACTTTCTTTTTGTTATCTCTCAGTTCGCTTGATAAGCTTTTAATTTCGGCGGCGAGTTTTTTTGCCTCTTCGCTGTCTTTCCCCTGCGCGGCGGCAGTATCCACATATTCTTTACGGAGCTTTTCGAGTTCCGCTTCTTGTTTATCGATTGTGGAGCTGAGGCTGTTGTTCTCTCGAGCGAGGTCTTTTTCCGCAGCCTCAAACTTGCGGATTGCTCCCTCGGTTTTACCGATTGCCGCCTCTTCATTTAATATCTTTAGTCTTAAATCTTCAGCAGATTTGCTATTGTTCTGTTGTTCCTTTAAAACTGATTTAAGTGCCGCCTGGTATTCCTTATATTTTTCGTCGGTTTTTGCTACGCCGTTGTCGGCAAGTTCTTTCAGCTTTGCTCTAAGCTGTTCAACACGCTTGCCGTTTTCTTCGTATGCTTTTTCTTGAGCTGTAAGTTGTGACTTGTAAGACGTTAATATAGTCTTTTGATTTTCAAGTACCGACTTGAGCTGTTTCAGCTTTGCGGAAAGCCCGTCAGCGTCTTTGCTCCAAGATTCCATTCCTGCAGTTGACGCTTTAAAAGTTGCGTTAGCTGTTTTTATTTGTTTGTTAGCCTCGTTGATGTTTCGTTTTAGGTCTGATATATCAACTTTAAATTTAGCTGTAAACTCTTCAGCCAAAAAATCACGTCCTTTTAAAACCAATTATCGCCTGCAGGTCGGCGTATTACTCCGCTGTCTATACTCTGAACGGACTTGTTGTCGTTCTCTCGTTCTGTATAGTCTTGTAAGCGGTTTATTAATTTGAAAACCTCTGCCGCAGGTGTCTGTCTTATTCTCAACGGGTCTAAGGCAGGAAACCTGTCGCAGAGTGCAACTTCTATTTCAAAAAAAACTTGATAGACGGACAGGTCGCCCTGCCCGTCAGTTAGTTTTTTGATTTTTTAACGTTTTTCTTTACTTGTTTAAATACATATTTGACTGCGTCGGACAGGCATATTGCCATGTCATCAACCGCCGCCTCTCTTATATCGTCTAAGGTGATATCTTCAAACATATCGAGCAGGATATACTCGATTTTGTCTTTTGCAAGCGGAGCGATATTTATAAACAGGTTAGCTAAATCGTCCTCCGTTACTGTGTTAAAGTCGTCTATCTCTATTGCGTCGATTAAGTCGGACAGAACGCCCCACTTGAGCTTGTATTCGTCTGTTTCAAAGGTTTTGACGATTTTCTTTTTGTCGTAAATGTTAAGTTTCATAATTTAATCCTTTCGTGTTATGTAGTGGGTAATCGAGAGGGTGAAAGGTAGTAAAGCCCCTCTCAAAACGGCTGAGCCGCTGTCCCCACTTATAGGTTTATTTGTCTTTTTCCTTGTTATTAAATTAAGCTGTAGCTGTGCAGGTGATAACGATATTTCCTGTTACTTTGGGAATTGAAATCGCGCCGCCTGTTACAGCCTGCGCTGAAATGTTAACGCCGCCCATTGTAACGGTTACCGCGCCGAGCGTATAGCCATCGTCAGCAGTAATAACAGCAGAATAAGCTGAACCGCTGTTTACAGTAGTCGCGCTCTCAGAGCTTGTGCAGTTTTCGAGAGTGTTTGTTACTGTGTAGGTGATAGCGGTTTTAGGCTGAAGCGTGTCGGGAGTTGTAACAGCGTCAAAGAATGTAGAGACATCTGCGAGTTCCTTGCCTGTATCCACAACAACAGAACGCTCGCCTGCGCCAGTCTTTGCAAACTTAGCTGTTGTCGAGATTCCTGTGTAAACAAGCGTCTGACCGTTCGCGTCTGTACCTGCGTTTTTAGTGTTGTTTGTCATTCCAGGGATATCGAATTTTCCCTTGAGTCTCCAAACATAGATTTTGTTGTCGTTGGTGTCTTCGGCAATATAACCTACGGCGAAGTACTTCGGCTCGCGGTTACCCTCGTATACTGCGCCTGTTTCAGCGTCGTAAGCCTGTCCTGTGATTTTAGCGTATACATCAAGCGGAATTGCGGACGCTGTGATTGTTACAGTGTCATTACCTGTAGCGTCAACTACGATTGCAGGAAAGTTGTCATAGTAGTGCGCCTCGTTTGAGTTCTCAGTTGTTTTTTCAACTGTTGCAACACCCGCAATAGGAAAGACCTCGCCTGTTGTATAGCCGTTAGTGCTGTCGTCTGTGAGCACTTCTGCAGCTACAAGGTTCTCAACGCCTCTGTATTCAACAATTTTAAGTGCATTAGGCATTTGATAAATCCTCCATTTCTAAATAGAGCACGTCGATAGCGCGCCCAGTGTGTGTCGGTTCGTCGACTGGTACGTCGTAGCCTTTGCCGTCGACAATCCAGTCGTTTTGCTTTAACAGTGTTCTCGCTTGTAAAAGAACGCTGTTTGTCAATTCGGGGTCTGTGGAATAAAAATTGACGGTAAAACTCCACACATAACTGATAGCGTCATTGTCGTAGTGATTTCCGTCAACGGTGTTGTTATTCCAAAAGGTGAAAAAGGTGTCGGGATAGGGCTTTTCTTTGTTTAATGAACCTTGCAAAAAAATCTCGTAGCCAAAAGTCGAGAGCAGTTCAAGCAACTTTTCTTTCATTTTGTCATCTCCTTAATTACTCGGTTCATAATGATTTCTTCCATTCCCTTTTGTATGATAGCCATATATCGGCGCTGTTTATAAATCCTGTTCAGCTCGCGGTCGGGTTGCATACGCGGTGTACCTGTTATAAGATAACCGCCTGCCCCGGGTTTACTGAAATCAAATCCAACAGGGATTGACGCGACGTCTCCGTCCCACTCTACCTCGGGATTGCGTATAATTGACCGCTTTGTCGCCCCAGTAGAATATTTACCGTGCGCAGGCAGGTTTTGATTTTCAAGCGCGTTTTCTGTACTGCGTGTTATTGTCTCGGAGGCTTTTGTCAGCGCCTCTACGGTCGCCGCCTTAACATTTCCGCCAAGATTATCGAGCTTTGTAAGCATTTCCGTAAAGCCCGAAGTGTCGAGCCTTAGAATGTTTCTGCTCATTACGCACCGCCTTTTATCGCCTTGACTTTGAATTTTAAGTACTGATTTTGCATATTGATGTTTTCGGGTTCGCCCAAAATTTCATAAACCGCTCCGCTCTGCAAAACCATAACACGGCAGTCTGATTTGATTTCGGGTCTGTACCAGGTATCAACTACCGCGGTGTTCTCTATTGAAAACACGCCGTTGACATCTCGCTCAGTCCCACCAAAAGTGCGGAAACTGCCGTAAAACAATATCCCTTTGTTTGTCGGAAAAGCTTTTGTTTCAACACCGAGCTTTTTGGTATACTCGGGTATTAACAACATCAAAGGGACATTGAACGGAGCGGTCGGTTTGTATTTTGTCACGGTGTAACCGCTGTTACTGTTACTGTACCGCCCGAGAGCTCTGCTTTGTAAAGTGTAGCGTCGTCGGGAGTTACTGTACCTGTTGTGGTAGCCGCCGCGCCTGCAACAGTAAAGCCGCCGAAGTCGTATGCAGCCACAAAATAAACAGTCGCGCTTGTAACGCCTGTTGCAAAGTCGAGAGTTTTAACGGGCTGATTGCCGAGGAATGTACCTGCGGCGCCTGTGCCTGTTACAGTGAAGTCTCCCTCAACTGTCGAAGCCTCAACAACTCCAAAAGAAACGTTTGCGACTTTAAGGATTGTGCCGTAAAGAGAGAGCAGGTCTGTCTTGATTACAGGCACGATTCTGTCAGCATTAATCATTGTATTTTCCTCCTATTTATAAGATAATTGAGCGGCGCGCTGATAAAAATACTCTGAGAGCTTTCCCTCCGCGCCGCCGTAGTTCCAAAGATCGGACACGCCTCGAGCGACTATGCCTACCGAGATATTTCTTTCCGAGACTCCCGATTCCCTCAAGAAACTGACAACCTCGTTAAAGTACGGTCTCAGCGTCTTATCTTGATAGTCGCCTGTTATGCCCATAGCAGATTTAACATCATCAAGATTGAATTTTAGATAATCGCTCATAGCTTACTCCTTACGCGTCGGCGAGTGTGAGTCCGCCGAGATTAAATTCCTGCGTCTTTGTTATGCCGTTTTTGGTGATAACCACCTTGAGCGGTGCGCTCAGATCTTCTACAGCGATAACTGCCTCCATATCGGGGTCGAGCGCAACTGAGCCCTTGATACCGACTTTAACCTCGTCTGCGCCGTTCGGGTCGATAAACTTGAGCGCGATAAAGTGATGTGACTTCCAGTCAGTTACGAGAGTTCCGCTTGCAACATATTTCAGCGTTCCGCTGATTATGCCGTCGCCGACAACGATATCAGTTCCCTGCATATCGGACACGTCTGTGCCCCAATATGTATTGCTCTGCGGACAGGGTACAGCCGAAACGTTTTTAACGCCTGTAACATCTGCCATAGCGCTGATAACCTCGGCAATAGTATTCAGCGACGCGACATCTTCTGCCGAGCCGCCCTGTGCTACATAGAGCTTTTTAAGAGCTTTTACATCTGTCATAGTGAGCCCTCCTTGATTAAGAGGCTTTCTTCTTAATCAGATAGTAACCTGTGGGATTGAGTACCTTGCCGTCAACGATAGCAAGCGCCTTGTCAATCCACTCGTTTGTTTCCTCGTCGAAATATCTGCGCATTGTAAACGCAAAGTTTTCGTTGATTGCGTATTCCTCGGGCTGCCAAATGATAGCAACAACGTCACCAGGCTGAGCGCTGTCGAAGTCGGGCAGGATAGTAGGCTCAACCATTGAGATTTCGTGACCGTAAAGGTAAGCTCTCGGGTCGTATGAGTCTGTATCGTCAACTCTGCCGCCTGTTGCCTCGTAGAAGATAGGACGGTTGACCTCGTCTTTCATTGTTCTGAGCTTGCTGTATACAGTGCCCTTTGTCATAATCATTTCGAAGTCAGCATATCCCATAGGAATATCGCCGATAACCTTGAGCCAAGCTGCCCAGTTGGAAAACTCTTCGTCTGTCATTTCAATAACGTTTGTGACGCGAGCGTCCTGTGTAATGCCGAGAGGTATACCGTCGCCTGTGCCGTTAACGATTGCCTCGTCGATTGCCTGCATATAAGCAATGGCAATTACTCTTGCAACCTCAGCCTCGAATGCTTCAAGCGAAACAATGCTTGAAAGGAAGGTCTGAGCGATTCTGATTTCGCAGGTGTGATATTTGAACACAACCTTGCCGAGCTTTCCGATTTCCTGGCGCGGTGAAACTGTGCTTTCGTTAATCCACTTAACTGTTGCCTGGAGCGCGCCGACAGGAAACTCTAAGCCGCCCTGTACGTTTGTTTTTCTGACTTTAGCGTAGAGGTTGCCGTATCTCTTACGAACGGTATTGATAACCTCGTTCATTACTGTAAACGGAATTGCCGCGCCTGTGTCGCCTGTGTCAATTGCGTTGCCTGCGCGGAGCTCAGCAGGAATAGGTGTGCCTTTCTGAGCGTGAAGCATAAACGCTTTACGATATTCCATTGTTGCGAGAGGATTTTCGTTTCTCTCGTTTGTAGTCGCAGGCTTGAACGAGCCCTTAACCTCACCGTTAACGAGTGTTGCACCCTCGGGCGGTGTCTGTCTTGGCTCTGTTTCAATTTCGGAAATGAGCTCGCGTACTTCTGCGATATCTTCGTTCATTTCCTCAACCTGCGTTGTGATTGAGCGTACCTCGTCGGCTGTCTCAGCTTCGAGTCCGCGCTTTTTTAGCTCGTCTCTCTTAGCAATAAGCCTCTGAAGACGCTTTTCTAAAAGTTTCTTACTCATTGTTAACCTCCTATAAAAGTCTTAATTTTGCTTTGAGTAATTCGGTTTCGTCTTTCTCCAAAGACGTAGCCCTTGACTGTCTCGCTTTCTCCAAAGCTGACCGAGCGCTATCCAGTGCTGCCTTGTCTCGGGCATATATTTCAGTCGCTTCATAAGCAGGAAATGTAACCGCGCTTACTTCAACGACTGTGCTTATGTCTTTAATTCTGCGCGTCGGGTGGTCGGTGTCGAGGTCGTCCCATTCCTCGTCGCGGACTGCAAACATAAATGACATCCCCGTGATGTCTCCCCTTTGTACTGCAGAATACAAAGCCCTCGCATCAGAGTTGTTCTCTGTGTCGAGGGTCGCTCTGATTTCCATACCTGCGTCGTCTGTAATCAACTGCATTGTTGAGTTGCCATTGTTTCGTCTTGACCTTGCAAGCGGAATTTTGCTTGTATCGTGATTTACTAAGAATCTAACATCTGTGAGGTCGCTGCGGTTAAGTGCTCCGCTCTCAATGATTTCATCAAACCAACCGATATCGGTTCGGCTGTTGTATACAATCGGTCTACCTGTTATAACACTTTCGCGCTCATTTTCTTCGGCTCTGACCTCAAAGAAAAAGTTGCGCCGTTCAAGTTCTTTTTTCATTTTCTAACCCTCCACGGTTTTGTTTTCATCAACAACATCAACGTTGACCTTGCCAACTTGATATTGGTCTGCGTTGTTCGCGTCTATCCAGTTAAGTGACATATATCGCTTACCCTCAAGCTCGGGTAACGGTGGTAACCCAACCCACTCTCTGTACTCGTTTACATAACCGCCGCCCTGCGGAGCTAGTGTATTAATAAGCTCAATCGTCTGATCGGCTGTCATAAAGATTAAGTCTTTCGGGTAAAGCTGTACGCGGTTACCAAACGCTTTCTCGCGTTTTGTGAACATCTTCTTTGTGAACGCCTGCGAGATTGCCGTTATAATCGGTTCAAGCGTTTTCTGATAAAATGCCTCGTACTGTTCTTTTGTATAATCGCCCGTCAGTATTGGGAGAGACACGCCCCAGTTACGCAGTATCTTCTCGTCGATAAATTTGAGCGTGTTGCCGTCCACTAGCTCGGATTTGTGCTCGAACGGTGTAAACTCCGACTTTAAATCCAACGGCAGAAAACCGCTCTCGTTATTTCTCAGCTTGTTCTCGAGTTCTTTCAGAGCGTTCTGCGTTTTTCCGTCGTCCATTAACGTGTTGTACTTAACAATTCCGTTAACTGAGTACGAGGCTTTCATTGCCTTTGCTATGCCCTGCAATAGCTGATGATTCAGCTCAAGCGTGTTGAGTAAAGGCTTGTTATCGGGCTGTCCCATTAAGTTACCACCCATATACTCGTTTATTGAGTAGTTGTACTTAATGTGAATTACGTCATCGTATGGAACAGTCGTCTGTTTGCCGTCCCAAAACATAAAGTTGACAAACAGCCTTCCGCTCGCGTCTTCGATAAAATCGACTTGTGACGGGTTGATAGGGTACAGGCTTTCGTAATATCTGCGTTCCTGTCCCGTGTTATCGTCTATCCACGTGTAATACGTTGGTATAATAAACACGTTATAGTTGAGTAATAACAGCCACGTTATCTTTTCCAAAAACTCGCTTGTTGTCATTAAGTCATTAGGATTGTCGAGAACGTCCTGCACCGTGCTTTTAACAGGGACAGGGCTGTTCTCTTTGTAGCGTATATGTTTCGGATTAAGTTTCTTAATCTCGTCAACTATACACTTCAGAGCCTGCTGTACTACGTCGGACGCGTATATATTCGTTCCAAACTGCGGATATATCGGCGCAAAGCCGTTGAACGTCGGAGCGATCGTCGCCCCTTTAGGTTTTCGTTTAAAAAGTTTATCAAACCATTCCAATTAATCGCCCCCTGTTAAGGTCTTAAAGTCGTTTTTATGCCGTCTGAATATTTCGTTAAGCATTATGAAAGTCAGCGCTCCGTCAATTCTGCGTGAGTGCTGACCTGGTATTTTTACTGGCTGAATAGTGCCTGTTTCTTTTACTTTGCAACAACAGTTTTTCAGACACCATTTGTCAATCGGGTTTTGATTGTAATTAATCTTTCGGGATTTGAGGTCTTGCTCTGTCAGCTTCATAGCATTAGAGAGAGCCTCGCCCTGTTGTAGCATTTCTGTCTCGATTCCGTATTCTTCGCACCTGTCCGTGAACGCTTTGGAGAATCGTTGGTCGTAACCGACTTTATAGACTTTCAGCCCGTAGTTTTTAAACAGCCGATAGTACCAGTCGGCAATATCGGTTATGTCAATTTCGTTATCTTCGTGTATTGTTAATAACCCTTGACGTGCCCACTCGGTATATTGAGCGCCTGCCTCTTTATCGTCAGAGTCCGTGAGCTTGCTTTCGGGTATCCAGTAATGCGAATATACATACTTGGTTTTGCCGTCGGGTTTTAACAACAGTATTTTTGCGCTTGACAAGTCTGTTGTCGCTGACAAGTCAACAGCTCCCAAAACAAAACAGCCCCGAAAATCTTCAAGGCTGTATTCGTCCATTTTATAAGCGTAATCGTCAAGCATAAGCCAACCCTGCGCGTTTGACTGCGGAATGTTAAAATCCTTAGTCAGCAGGTGAATACGAGTTGCTTTGTCGTATTTTGCCGCCTCAACGTCCCTGCGGAGCTTGCCGATTTTCTTGACTCCGTATCGGATAGCAGGATTTGACTTTTCCCAGGTGCTCTCGTCTTGCCATATCTCTTGTTCAGAGTCTTGTTCGTAAAGAAACGCAATGAATCGGTCGTCGTCAATTTCTCCGTTTATTACCTTTTTAGCGTAGCCGAGTTTGCGGTCGAGATAGCAGTCCCGATTAAATCCCTGCGTTGTGCAGTTTAAGAATAAAGGTTCGTCCTTTGAGCTCATACCTCGCCAACAAGCCTCGGCTATTTCTGACTGTCCATTCTCCTCTGCGATATCGTGACTCTCGTCCAAATACGTTTTGGATATATTAAAACCGTCTTTATTCTGAGTTTTAGTGCTCAGTCGAAAGACGGTTATGGTTTTTACTTTGTTTTTTATCTCCGTTAGGTTCTGCCCGGTTATACTTTTTTTCGGGTCTAGGCGTGAGCGCATACCTCCAATTTCTCGCCATATCAGCTTTGCCTGTCTGTCGTCATTTGAAGCGCAACAAATATCGGCGCCGCCCTCACCGCAAAACAAGTCATAGTTGCCGTCGCCTGCGAACATAGTTGACTTGCCGTTTTTCCTGCCAATTTCAAGAAGTCCCTCAATAAAACGGCGCTCGCCTGTTTCTGCAAGTTTAAAACTGTAAACTGCCTCCCAAAAAGCGAGTTGCCAGGGCATTAGCGTGAGTGGTTTCATATAATACGGAGCTTTTGATTGCAAACAGAGTGACTGTTGAAATTTAAATCGCTTGTGTGCCTCTGTAGTATCATATATGTAGCGCGGATTGTTTAAGTCGTTTATAAGATTGCGGATTTCTTTTTTTATCCACTTGCCAACAACTACCTGTCCGCTTTTTATCATTTCTGAGTATTGTTCAAGGTGCGTCATTCAAACTCGCTCAATCGTTTCAATAGCTCGTCCTTGTCGTCGGTGTCCTCTTTGTTAAGCACTCCAAGTAGAATGCGGACGGCGTTCATATAGCTTTGACTATACTCTTTCAACAGCTTAGCCGCTGCCGTCTTTTTCTGCACTTCGGGATTCTTCGGGTGCATTCTGATTTGAGGGAGTTTTTTCAGCTTTGCAATCTCGTCCTCATACCACACCACATCATCAATCAGCCGACTGACAAGCGTTCGTTTGTCCTCGGAAACCTTCTTGAAAATTTCCGTTAAGTCGTCGCGTCTGCTCATTTCTTCACAAACTCGCTGTAATGTTTTTGACAGCAGAAGAAGTTATACCCATCCTCGCCGTGAACGACTACGCCTTTGCGGTTCTTTATCTCTTTACCGCAGAACGTGCAGGTTATACCGTCAACAGCTCTCGGTGCGTTCTTTTCGGGTATCTCGTAATATGCGCAGTCTGTTTTCGGTAAAACAACACGCTTGCGTTCCTCAAGCTGACATTTGTCTTTATTGTTACAAGTAAAACAAGATTTCATTTTAAAACCTCTCTTTTTGGTATTTCAAATTTTTTGCAATTTTTTGTCGAAAAAAATGAATTTTTCGTTTTGTATGAAAATTGAGACTCCTCTAACCAGTCCCCAGAAAATAGACTTTATCCAGCGACGGGGGGGCGGTTCATTCAACATAATCATCAAACCATACCTCGATATATTCTTTCCAATTCTCATTTGGAGCTCGGCTTATACATACTTCCTTGCTCTCGTCAATGAATATTGGTATTGCTCTGAGTAAGTCACATAGCCTATCGCGGTCTGTCTTTAATGGATATCCGCCAATTATATAAGCATTTACCCACTTGCCTGTCCTTGTCTTTATCTGCTCGAGTAGTGTATCTCTTATCCCGAACACGTTTGACTTGAGCCTGTTACTTTTGTGATATCTGTCCGAGGCTGATATACATTCCCATATCTTGTCCATGTCTACAATCAAGTCGTCCTCAGTTGCAACGCTGTTCACCCACGTCGTCTTGCCTGCGCACGGTGAGCCGTAAACGAGATAGACTTGCTGTTTGAACCCTTTATTTCTGATGTGAATTTTATTATGTGAAGCAAAGGATACGACTATAACGTTATCGGGATTTAGCGAAATATTATAGTCATTTACGTTTTCCTCGGTTAGTTCTATTTTATGATGTAGGATAGCGTCGTACTTTTTCGTTATAGGCTTCCCACTGTATTCACAATACAAAATGCCGTCGCCACTTGTACGCTCATGAATAATAACGTCGCGAAATTGTTCCCACTCATCGGAGCGATAAAAAGATTGTAAGTCTTTAAAGCTCATTGCAGTAACTCCAGGTAAATCCACCGCAAGTAATTGTCCTCCCGTTCAGGCAATTACTGATTGCTGTTTTCACTACGCCTAGCCACTCTGCAGCTTCTTGAATGCTCTCAAAATATAAGTTGAGCTCGTTACACTTAATACGCTTTTGTCTTTTTTTTGAACTTCTTTCGTTGCGAGTGCCAAAGTTACAGTTATAAAGATGTGTGCACCATTCTAAGTTTTCTGCTCGATTATTATATTTATTTTCATCTATGTGATTAATTTCTTCATAGTCGTGCGGATTATCAACAAAAGCAACTGCGACAAGTCTATGTAAATAAACAGTTACTTGTTTTTTGTTTTGTTTAAGATTAAATCTCAAATAGCCTTTTCCGTTATCCGTAGGCTTTACGTATCTATACTCTGATGTATAAATTCCTTTAACATTGCATTTTGTCCGCAAATGTCCTAAGTTTGAAACTTCATAAAGAGTGTCAAACCCTATTACTTCTTTCCATAGTTCTGCCATTTTTGCCTTTCCCCAAACATTACCAGTTGTCCGCTTTGTCTCTTTCGAGGTCGAGCTTTTCTTTCTTTAAGTCCATAGTCTGTTTATCTTCGTTACGCCAATTGTCGTCTAGGTTCTTCAGTAATAAGTGTATTGCGCCTGTATCGGGCTGAGCGTATTTCTCGTACTCCTCAACAGTTTTGACCTCCACTCCGTCTACTGTTCGAGTTATTGTTTTCTTTTCGGTGTAGTGAAAGCCTTTTGCTTTTCGTTTCAATGTAGCTTTCAACTCGCCGATTAGTTTCTTTCTGCTCAGAGTAAAACAATTGGCAAGCTCCTTATGTTTCTTTTTGTATTTTGTGAGCGTGTTCGGGTCTATGTTTAAGGCTCGCGCAATATCACCCTCGCTCATTGTCTCGTACATTTCCGCTATATCATCAAGGTACGGCTTGACGTGAGTATCGTATTTTGAAGCGTTTGCCATTGTCCCACCTTTTTTACTGTATCTGTTTAATCTGTTAAACCGCAAAACAAAACCGCCCTCGATTGAGGACGGCTCTGCGGAATGAGAAAACCTATGAACACAAAGAAGTAGTTTCTTGATATCTCTTTGTATTATATATTATACCACCTAAAAACCGAACAACCGAACATTTTGAAAGTTTTTTAAAATATTTTCAGTTCTTCGTTGTCGAATAAACTCATTTGCTTTGCCGACTGTGTTATTTCTTCACAATTAGCTTTCATCTGAGCGTAATACTCGGGTTTAAGCTCCGTAGCGATTGCCCTGCGATTCTGTTCAAGTGCTACATAAGGCTCTGAACCTATCCCACCAAAAGGCGAATATACAATATCATTTGGATTAGTCCAAAGCTGTACAGCTCGGCGTATAACTTCAAGCTGTAAAGGGCAAATGTGTTTTTCATCTCGGTCTGAGCGTGCAATCTTAGCATTGAGTACATCTGTTCTTTTGATATCAAACCAAACAGGCGACGCGTATCTTTGCCACGCTTCAAGGTCGAATATCTGCTCGGGTAGACCGCCTTTGTGCTCCGCGTCCTCGTCCGACTTGTAATGCCTTATCGGTTCGTTGTCGTCCTCGCCCCACTTTTTAAAGATAACAAGATATTCGGGCATTCCGATTCCCGTGTAGCTTGCGTCACGTTGAAGCTGACAATATAACAATCTCTGTGTTTTTGTCTTTTGCATTTCGAGTACTGGGTCTGTCCAAATAACAATTTCGCTGTGATATTGAAATCCTGCCGCCTCAAAATGACGTATAATGTCACCGCGAAAGTCTATCCACCCGCTCGCGCCGTCCCGTCCCTTGTATTTAGCAAGCTGTTTGCAATGTACCGCGCAGAGCCTGCCACTCTTCAATACTCTGTACAGCTCGGGTATAAGATAATCAAACTGTGTAAAAAACTCGTCTGAATTTTTACAGTTCCCCATATCTCGCAGGTCGTCGCTGTAAATATACAGATTGGCGAACGGTGGCGAGAATATTTCAAAGTGCACCGAATTATCGGGCATTTGCTTTGTAATGTCAATACAATCTCCATTGTAGAGTGCGTATTTTTCTGTTATTGTAGGTGCGTATTTTTCCATAATTAAGCTCCTTTCAACCAAGAAGGCATATCTTCTTGACGTGTTGTTAAATCTAAATGGTAAGTGTTCAGCTTTTTAGTCTGAAACTCTCTTACAGCGTCAGCCATTGAGCTTTGCATTTGTGCTTTCATTGAAGCCTTGCGATTAATAGTGTCAAGTATATTCTTTTCAGTATCACCTAAAACTCGATATATATTTACTTCGTTTTTTTGACCGAATCTGTAAAAGCGTCTTACAGCTTGATAGTAGTTCTCGAAACTGTAATCCATTCCGCAAAAGACAGAGTTATAGCAGTTTTGAAAGTTTAGTCCATATCCAAATATTGACGGTTTACTGATTAATACTCGGATATCGCCTTTAACAAAGCTCATTGCCGCGTGTTCTTTGCGCTCTGCTTTGTCGTTTCCTCTTATTTCGACGGAGTCGGGTATTATTTGTTTCAGCTCGTCCGCTTCATCATTCATACCACACCAAACAACAAACTGATTGTTGTTATTTACAAGCTCCGCTGTTTTTTCACAACGCTGTTTCAATGTTCGACGGCGTTCTTTGTGATATCCTGTCGCTGATGTATCAACTTGCCGTGCTATGTCTGTAAATGCTGTTTCGGCCGTGGAGCTGCTGACTATAACATCGTTCTCGTTTAAATCGGGTAATATATAGCCCTCGTCCGAAAAGCCTATATCTGACGGCTTACTGATACAAACCGCCCAAGAGCTTACCCACTGCCAAAAATCCTTCTCAGCGTGCTTTTTCAAGCGATATTTGCCACTTTGCGACTGGTCGGCTATAAACCAGATAGACAACGCCTCATTGGAGCGCATAATTCCTAAAAATTCAGCGTGATTCAGAAGTTCCATTAAATCGTTCGGTGCAGGTGTTGCCGTGCAAGCTAGTTTATATGGAGTGTTTTCAAAGCGTTTTATGATCTCACGTTTTGTTTTGCCCATATAGCTTTTGAGGATTGATGATTCATCAAGTACCACTGCCCCGAATGTAGATGTATCGAATTTATCGAGCTTTTCATAGTTAGTGATGTTGATACCGCTCTGAACGTCCGCTTGGTTTTCGCAGATATTAACATCTATACTAAACTTTACGCCCTCGGCTCTAGTCTGTGGAGCAACGGCAAGCGGTGATAATATCAATACAGGCTTGTCTATTGCTTTGTTGACTTCATCAGCCCACATAAGTTGTTGTAACGTCTTTCCGAGCCCGCAATCTTCAAATAATGCAGCCTTGCCACGTTCGAGAGCCCAGCTCGTGCAGTGACGTTGCCAGTCAAACGCTTTCTTGCTCAGAGTGTCGGCTGATACCTTAAATCCTGTCGGCATAGTACGCACTTGTTTGTTTTTCAAAAAATCAGTATAGTTCATAGGTTTGTCACCTCTCTTATCCTTGTGTATATTCTCTCAATTTCTTTGTGTATATCGCTTTTAAAATAAAAGGCTTTACTATACCCATAAGCGCTAATAGCTTGTACAGCGGAGCGTTATAGCTTTTTCTTTGCCATACTCGCCACGCTTTAGCCCATAGCTTTATTTTTTGTGTTGTTTTCATATCGAGTACCTACCATTCCGCTCTGTGTATTCTCATTCGTACCGCGTCCTCTTTCGTCGGGTCGTCAAACACGCAGGTTGCGATTCTCCGATAGCTGTACAGATAACACATCCTCAGTTTGAGCATTGTCCCTGTTGTTGTATCGGGTATACTCTCTATACCTTTGTCACGCTCTGCCTCAAGTACACGCAGGCTTTCCTCGAGTTTAATTTTGATATCTATTAAGTCGTCGATATTACCCTGCACATATTGTGATTTCGGCATATCCGAGAGTGTTGGCGTTATTTTAGTAAGCTCCGATTGTACAACCTCGATTTCGCCTTTAAGCCGTGTTATGTTATCTCGCAAGTATTTCATTTGTGTATAATTCATAT
>JAILPC010000153.1 GCA_024690465.1 Ruminococcus sp. | reverse complement strand
GGTGCTTGATTTGGAGTCAAAAAACGAAAAAGAATTCCGCCGAAAACTTCGCGACTGCGGATGCTCTTCAAAGCAAACCGAGGAGTATCTTGAGCTTGTTGAATCAGGCAAGCCTGAAGATCAAATCGGATTTTTAAAACGCAGACGCAATGAAGCTCTCGAGGAGCTTCATAACGCATCGAAACAGATTTATTGTATTGACTTTTGTATTTACGAGCTACAAAATAAAGGAGTTAAATAATTATGAATCGGTTTAAAGTAAAAATTGACGATATTCAGGAAAGGGTTAAAGTACCGAAAGGAGTAAGACTCCTGGTGAGAAAATGCTGCAAGGCTGTTTTGTTTGAGGAACATAAAGAAAACTTTGAGAATGTAAAGATTGTGTTTGCGGAAAACCAAATGCTCGACAGACTCAGCGGAAAAAACCTGGCACAGGAAAAGAACGAGCTTTTTGTTAGACAGCCTATCGAAAATAACTCTGATGTCGGTGAATACCTCGGCGAGGTTTATATTTCGCTTGAGAAAGCTATGCAGCAGAGCCAAGCCTATAACAACAGCTTTGAAGCTGAGGTTGTACATCTGACAGCTCACGCGGTTTTTCTGCTTCTTGGCTATAAAAACCGCAGTGTTTTCGAAAAGGACGTTTTACTGGATAAGGAAAACAGGATTGTTCAAATGCTGGGTATGACATATCATAATCACATCTGAAAACAAGGTAAAAGCTGTTTTACAATTCATTCCTAGAGGGGTATGGTTTCGGCAGAAAGAAAATAATTCTGTTCTTAACCTTGGGCGGCAAAAATACAAGTAAAATAAATTAAAACACCTTGGTTTTTCCCGAGAATTTCCGAGGTGTTTTATTTTATTACTCTGTTATATATAAAGCATGTTAATAAAATATAAAAACGGAGGAAGAAAAATGAGATAATTATGCTCCTTACTCTGTGAAGAATAAAGCACTTGACAAAACAGTCTACCCTTGGCATTTTAATCCGTATAAATATTTGGTACGGCGTAAACAAAGATAACTGTTTTTTAAATAGCTTAAATTGAAGCCTGCAATTACCGCTTATACCTTATTTACTACCGTTTGTTCCGAAATCGTTGACTTGAAATTCAGTGTATTGTATGATTTATAATATAATACTATTTACAAGGAGAGGACCCCTTGCGTTATCGCAGCGCCACAATAACATCGGCCAATACCATACTCGGGAATTGCTCTCTTTTTGTGTGCCGAATCTGTCGTAAAAAATACGGCTGGGAGCATCAGGATTGGTGCGAGTTTTACTCAGTTACCAATCCGTCTTGTGAAGACTGCCGATACTATCGGAAACAACATGGCGAGTGTGTTCATCCTGCGAATAATATCAGGAATGGGACGCTTACGTATAACGAAGCTAAATGTTCGGTTTAAATATATTTTTTTGGAGGAATAATTTATGAAAAGAAAAGTTTTTAGAGTGCTTAGCGTATTTTTGACGCTTGTTATTCTGATCGGATTAATACCGATTTCAACAAGCGCGCTGCGCTGTAAGCACACGGGCAGCAAGCACTGGGAGTATTATGGCAACACATCAAGCCATATACAGATTTGTGACAATTGCGGCGCCCGTATCAAAACCGAGAGTCATGATGTTACCAAAGATGATGAATGGAACTTCGTCTATCTTGACGTCGACACCGATATGTCGGGCGGCGGCATGCACCAGCAGATATGCAAAAAGTGCGGATACACCTACTACAACGACCATTATTACAGCAAGCAGATTGTTGAGATTAACGGCGCTAAACACCCCAATGTATTAATCTGCAGCGATCCCCATTGCAATCACATCAAAGAATTCGACACCAATGGCAGTATTAATAATCATCTTTATTATACCAAGTACGTCAACGGCGACTATCACGTTACATCCTGCGCCTATTGCGACTACGCTCCGGGTAAGGTTTATCAGAACGGCTTTAAGAAAGTCGCGTCAGGCAAGGTGGATTATAATAATCTTGACCAGTACTATGTGTTTGCGAATAACGGCGCATATAAGCAGTACAAATATCTTTCCGACGCGGAGAAAAAGAAATATACCACGTTCTATGTGCTTAGTCTGGGCTTCCATTCTCACAAGGCGGGGAAAGATGACTACGAAAAGCACAACTGGTATTCGGTGCGCAACGCTTCACAGCATTGGACGGAATGTCACGGCTGTCACGCTACATACGATAAGGCGGGACATGATTTCTATACATATGTTGTCGACGATGGCTGGCACTATTCAAAAACTACGGTCTGCGAGACCTGCGGTTGGGTTAAGAGCATTAAGTCTACAAGCGAAAGAAACGATAAGGGCAAATGGATAAATATTAAGGAACAATTAGACTCACTGCAGAAGATTCTGGATTATAACGGATGCCCCGACGAGCAGCCAAAGCCGGGACACGGCGGAGATAAAAAGCCTTGCGAGCATCCCGCTTATTATACTGTATACGGACCCGACGGCGAAACCAGGGTTGATAATTTCCACTACCTGTACTTAGGCGACAAGCACGAGAAGCGCTGCGACTCCTGCAATGAGGCGCTGAGTACCGAAAACTGCAGTTATAAGACCGAAACCTTCGAAAATGTGCGTCAGGCGTATCTGAAAAACCACACGAGCACTGCAGAGGAGCTTGGAAACGACTATATCCCGTGGCTGTATATGGAGGACTATTTCAAGAGCGGTCACTATCAGGTTTGCTCGGTGTGCAAGGGAAAGAAGCTTGTCGCTCACAGATGGAGCGAAAGTCCTCATTCCGACGCGGACGTCTGTAAGCGCACCTGTAAGGACTGCGGCTTTACAATGACCTACCGCCAGCGCTCTGAGGGAAGCAAGGACCTGAGTCCGCATACCTATCTTAAATATCAGGACAACTACTGGGTAGACGCGAACCAGGAGATACACGATCCCGACACAGGCTGTTGCAGCTATAAATTTACGGGAACGGCTTCGTCGCATAAACATAAGGCGAAGTGCGAGGTATGCGGTTATGAGCATACCGAAAAGTGCGATACCGATGGCTGGTGCGAGCTGCCGGGTCAGTCAGGCAAGCACCTGCAATTCTGTTCAAAATGCGGCGGCGGCAAGACAGTCGTCGACTGCGGACACGACTATGTAGCGGGCGATAATCTGCCCGCGGGCTTCCATGCGGTGAAGTGCCCGAGCTGTTCGGACGTCTATATCCCAAAGACGCCGTGTGATTACGTTCTCGATCAGAAGAACACCGACGAGTTCAAGCACACCTACAAGTGTACATACTGCGGATTTGAATGGCACGACAACCATACCCGCAAAACGATTAAAACAAATGTCAAGCCCGCTACGGCGGATAAGGACGGCAGCTATGACCTTGTGACCTTCTGTGAGGTCTGCAACAAAGAGATCTCGCGTTCTACGATTAATATTCCAAAGAAATCCAATCCGAACGCGCTTGCCAACGTCGAAGCCGTTTATGTCGGTGAAACCCGCAACAACGCACACCTCGGCAGCGGTTCATCATATCTCAACGGCACAATCGTTATGGACGGCGTGTCGGAACATCTCGCTAACAACTCAAAAACTCTGCTTAACGGAGCAACCTTTGATTCATCGCACGATTTTTACGTTGACGGCAAGCTGATAAGCCACAACAGCTCCACGCGTATTGTGCTTTACGCGAACGCGCTGATGACGGTAACCGACTATACTCAGGACGAGGACGATGTCGACGAGGACGACGACAAGGCTGAATATACCTCGATGACGGCGAATGTAAAATTCACCTACAGCGCCTATTATGTCACAACGTTAAACGGAGTCGATTACCGCGATAATACTCCTGTATATGACGGCGACGGAAAGTCAATTTACAACCTTCCGCTCGATTTGTCGGGCGCGCCGATTACTATGACACTTCCGCTTTTGACTGGTATGTCAAGTAATCAGACAATGTATGTACGTCAGACGACCGACAACGGCGCAAACTATACGACCTACCTCGGCGACTTTGATTCTGACTACGGCGTATCCTGCGTCACATTCACTACCGAGGATGGCTTTGACGGCGAGTTCCTGTTTGTTCCGACCGAGCACTGGCTTGAGCATCACGAGCGTCAGGAGCCTACCGACAAGTCCGACGGTAATATCGAGTATTGGCATGATAAGGGAACGGATAAATACTATTCCGATATCCTTTGTGAGCATGAAATTACTAAAGCGCAGACATATATCAACGCGAACACATATACAATAGCCTTCGCTGCGGGAGGAGGCACAGGAAACGCACCCGCGCCGATTACAGGCGTACATAAGCAGGAGGACGTTGTGCTTCCCTCATGCACGTTTACAAATCCAGGATATGTATTCTACGGCTGGTCTTCAGGCGACTGGGTATATAAAGCGGGCGACCTTTATACTGTCACGGGAGACGCCACGCTGACGGCAAAATGGCATACTTCGGGAGATACAATGTGCCACGTTGCCTTCCATCCAAACGGCGACGATGTTGAAGGCACAATGGATGAACAGGTATGCAAGTCGAACGATACTATACGGCTGCAGGCGAACGCCTACACAAGAGAAGGCTACACCTTCTACGGCTGGTCTACTACACCACAGCGGCAGGTGCCTCCGTATGCCTTTGACAAAAATACAATAAGCCCGAGCACGGATATCGATTTATACGCAATCTGGCAGCCAACCTACTATATCACCTTTGACGCAAACGGCGGCGAGGGTACGATGAAGCCGCAGGCATACGAGAGTTCTCCGCTGCTTCCGGGTGACGGATGGTATGTGCCGTATGCTGGACTTAACAGCAACACCTATACACGCGACGGATACGAGTTTAACTATTGGGCAAAAAATTCCGACGGAAGAGGAGATACATATACCGACGGCGGCGTGTCGCCGATGGATACGACAAACCCCGAAAACATCACTCTCTACGCTATATGGGAGAAAACAAGGTTTACCGTAAACTTTGACGCCAACTGCGATGACGCGACGGGCGAAACGGCTTCCATGAAGTTCGATAAAGGCATCTGGGACGTTATCCCCGAGTGCGGATATGAACGCGAAGGCTACGTCTTTGAAAAGTGGGCGGAGAATCCCGACGGCACAGGAGATACTGTTTATAAGCCGGGACTGCTCAGGTCGTTCAGTCAGGATAAAACACTTTACGCGGTATGGAAAAAGACTCATAAGGTAACATTTGACGGAAACGGCGCCGATAACAGCATGTCGGCTCAGACAGTAAACGAAGGAGAATCAACAAAGCTTTCCGAATTTACTCTTAAAAAGGACGGATACTCAACAAGTACATACTGTTGGAACACGATGCCCGACGGCAGCGGTACGAAGTATTATGACGGCGCATACGTCAATCTGACAGACGATTTGACTTTGTACGCTCAATGGAATAAGACTCGCTTCACAATTACCTATGACGCCAACGGCGGTGAAGGAGAAGCATATACTCAGACGGCTGATTTTGGCGAAGGAATGTCAAGCATATGCCCGCGCTGTTCAAAGGTTAACCATCATACTCTTGACGCGGGAATTGATGTGAGCTACTGCAACTGCTGCGGTTTCGGCGTTGCCCTGAAGGATGAAGGCTCGACCGACAATCTCGCGACTCGCAGCTACGGCTCGCTTTCCAACTATACGCTCGGGACGAAGTTTGACGATCTCGCAGCGCGATACGCGGCGTTCGACTCGGACAAGACTGAAAATAACTACACTGCTTTCTTTGATAAGGCAAAGGAAGTTCTCAACGGTTCTGTCAGCATATTAACAAAGAACGCCGATTACACAGAATCTTCAAGCGCTCTGATCGGCGTTGGAAATAATTCAATGTATAACATCGGTGAGACCGAGCGCACTTATGATCAAACCATCTCGGCGGTCGCAAGATTGTTTGGTTACAACGACGCAGAAACCTTTGCTCAGTATGCTCAAAATGTCGCGGCAGTATACCATGCTAACGGTATAGGCGCTACAACTTCTTACCGATTGAAATACATCGGCGCTGTTTATGCGTCTGACGGCTCGTTTATTCTGCCATACGCATTCAAATCCAACCGAAGTAAAACGGCGCTGCTTTCGTTCGTGATTGTTGACGCCGACGGAAATGTTTCGGTATGGTTAGACAGCCTTGAAACTTTGTTCTCAATAACAGCATTTGATCAGACGCTGCCTGAGAACAGCAATACAACGCTGGATGTTTACGGGTGCTGTGAGCTCTATGAAAATCCGAGAGCGCTTGAGAACGAATTCACAAAAGACAGATACGTTTTCTCCAAGTGGAACACAAAACCCGACGGCAGCGGCACAAACTATACCCCTGGTTCCACGGCGTTTACTTCAAGCATGGGCGACGACCTCACACTTTACGCAATCTGGTCACCTGATTTCAGCACAATTACCTTTAACTCAAACGGCGGCGAGGGCGAAATGGAACCGCAGGTAGTTGATAATAACATTCCTACCGCCCTGAACAAGAATACCTTTACACGCGAAGGATATGTGTTCCTCGGCTGGGGTTCAAGCGCTGCATCATCCTATAACGCCTATTCCGACGAAGGAAATATTACAGCCGCAAGCAACCGCACGCTATACGCGCGCTGGGCGAAGGCTATAACCATTACCTTTGACGCGGGCGACGGCTTCGGTACAATGAAAAAACAAGTTGTGCCTGAAAACACTTACACCGCGCTCAATCCGAACACCTTCCTGCATGAGACCAAGGGCTTCAACTACTGGTCGCTCACTCCTGATGGAACAAGAGCGTATTATGATAAAGGCAGTGTTAAGCTCACCGAAGATATTACGCTATACGCTGTATGGAAAAACAAAACTGACGCTTCCTCTAAAATCACTTTCGAGGATTTGACCGTTTCCTTCACGGGAGAGGTTCAGACGCCTGAAGTGACACTTGCGAACTTTACACAATATACTAATCCAACTACGACCTTCCTGTATTACAGCGGAACCGAGGTGAATCGTGATAATCTGCTGACCGAAGCGCCGACTGACGTGGGCACATATACTGTTCGTGCGGTTTATGAGGATTCAATATATAAAGGTCATAAGGACGCGACTCTGACGATTACAAAAGCTGAGCGCGAGCTTGTCCCCGCGGCGCCTATGCTGCTGCTCTACGGCAGAGATAAAAACATAGCGCTGAAGCTTTCTGACGGAGACAACACCGCGATATCGGATCTCACTATTGCGTCTGCAGACGAAACAATTGTTAAACAGCGTGATTCCGATATCTATAAGGCTGACGGATTAATTGTTGTACCGCTTTCATATGTGGGCGAGGGCTACACGAATATAAGCTTTACTCTGCCCGCGACAAAGAACTATGAAGCGGCTGAAGCTGATTTGATTGTTATAGCTAAAGACGGATATAACGTTAATATAGACGAAATCACAGGCGGTACTGTAACTGTAGATAAGGCTAAGGCTCCCGAGGGAACAGAAGTTAATGTAACCGCCTCTCCAAAGCCGGGATATACGCTCCAAAAGGTAGAAGTAACTTACGACAATTCAGGCGAAACTTTTGAAGTAACTGACGGCGAGTTCACGATGCCTGAACAAAATGTACTTGTCAGCGCGACTTTCACAAAGAACGATTATACGATAAGTTATAAAAATGTTGACGGAGTTACATATTCGTCCGAATTGCCCGAAACCGCTAATTATGGTGATAAGATTATTCTTTCCGCTGACACCGACGGGGCAGAGGCAGTCAAAGCCTATCGTTACAGCTACGGCGATCCCGCGACAACTGTTTATATCGCAAAGGATAAGAAGGGCGAATTCACCTTTAATATGCCTGCTCAAAACATCACTGTTGAAGCTTTGACAGGAGATGTGTATGATATAACCGTAGAAGACGGTATACTAAACGGAAGTATTGCTGTTTCCGCCGCAAAGGCGACAGAGGGGACACTGATTAAGGTAACTCCCAATGCCGATAACGGTTATAAGGCAGGTACAATTTCCTATACCGCAAACGGCGTTGCAAAGCCAGTTGATGTCGATGTTGACGAAAGCGGCAATCAGATTTACACAATTCTTATGCCTTCCTCTGATATTACAATAAGTGCGGAGTTTATCTCAGACGATGTTCTCGCTGACGCAATTGACAGCGTTAACGGAAGCGCGAACGCCGAACAGGGTAAGAACGTAGCGCAGATTGGCATTAAGGTTGATGCTTCTACAGCCGCGCAGCTGCAGACAGCGGTTGACGCTGTTGACGTTAACCTGAATGTCAGCGGAAGCAGAAACGTTACCGATAGTGAAAAATCCTCCGCTCTTGAAGCTTTGACTCAGGCGGGTATGGTTACCGTAGAGGATAACGGATCAAGCGTTACCGTAAAGACCGAAGATAATAAGGATGCCGAAATCAGAGTAGTTGAGAAGACCTATCTTGAAGTTGAGATTAAACATTACGAACAGAACGAAGGAAATATGTCCGTAACACTCAACATTACTCCGATGAAGCAGACGGTAGCCACCGTAGAGGGCGAAGGAACTAAGCTTGACAATACAAACAGCGTTCCTATTACTCAGGCTGAAGAGGTTGACGTTGTTGATATGACAACCGTTACCGTAGGTATTCCCGTTGATATTGCCGAAGCTGCAGGCGGAGCAGGCAAAACAATCTATGTTCAGCATACGCACAAGGGTATCGTTTACGAGTATCCCGCGGTTATTCAGGGCAACACTTCCGACGGCTACACAGCAACATTCAATAATCCCAACGGCTACTCCGAGTTTGCTCTGAGTACAAAGAGCAACGCCGTAGCTTCATTTGAGTATAAAGGTGTAACTTACTCCTACACCTCATTCGCAAAGGCTGTTGAGGATGCTCTCAAAAAAGATGTCACCGCGATTACTATGTACAAAATGCCTGTCGGTGAAGATGTCGCTTTGATTACAAAGGAAGTTACACTGACCTTAAGCGCGGCGCAGGGTATTGAGGAGCAGATTGACTTTGACGCTATTTATACTGAATGGATCAGCGTTGATGACGATGTAAGAAAAGCGTCAACGGCCGAACAGCTTGAAAACCACGAAATGCGCTTTACAAAGAAAAACGATGAAATAACAATCATATACAAGTACAATGTGTATGACGAGAGCACAGGACAAAAGGTCGAAAAGACGGTAACAAAAACTGTTGAAACAGAAGGAAAAACAACAGAACTGCTCGTAGAGCTCAATAAGCCCGCAATAAAGAACCCGTATTATACCTACGGCGAATGTGTATATACAGAGAGTGAAGATACTGTCACAGCGATTATCCCCGAGACCGATAAGAAGTACACGGTTACTTTCAACGGTACGGAAGTCGGCAGGTACAGCTATCTCGAGACCGCTACCGTAGGTACAGGTGAACAAAAGTCATTCTTGGTTGACGGTAAGGTGGTATATGTCGGTGCGTTCTACAATTTCTATGTGTGCGCGGACACTGACGTTACGACAGATAATCCGACAGATATGGCTGAATACGCCTTTATCGACCTGAACAATGTTACTGTAACCGATGATAAGGTTGAGCTTGATATGCTCGCTACAGCTAATGTAGAGAAGGGCACATTTGAGAGAATGGGCGTAGCCTTCGCTCTCAGCGAAAAGACTGAGGACGAGATTACGGCGGCTGTTCAGGCTGTAACGACAGGCACAGGTACCTCCAACAAGATTGCTGTTCATAATTCAAGCGTTAATATGTACAACCAGTCGGGACAGTATCAGTTCATTTATGCTCCCTACTTCTCAAAGAATAAGGCTAAGGACGCTACAATCTATTTCTACACTTACGTTGTAAATCAGGACGGCAGCGTAACAGTCAGCGAAGCGGATACATATAATATGAGCAACCTGCTCGCATAAACTAAATAAATCTCTAATATTCGTATCGAGATAAAACAGGCACAGGCGTGGACTCCATAAACGGAAACCACGCCTGTGCCTTTTTGATTATGTCGCAATACCGAAGCCCATGGAAAGAAATGATACGGAGTAAACAAAGACTACGGGTTTAAGAATAGAGGGGACGTTATTACTAAGTCACGCGCAGCGGTAAGCTATACGGCGTTCCGAAAAAACATCAAACTGCAAGTTGAATTTCCGGCTCCAGAAGTGGTCTAGAGAAGCTAAAAGAACTGAGTCATATATACAGGAACATAAAGAATATCTTTTTCTTTTAATAAATCCTTTGTATTCAATCGGAGGTTTTTATGGATATATTGCATAAATATCAATACAAGATTTTGTGCAAAAACCCAAGTTAAAAATCCGCTGAATTATGATAAAATGAAATTGTACATAATATAGTTTATGTAATAATATTCAAAAGGAGGAAGGAAAATGAAGAAACTAAGATTTTTATCAGTTATGTTAGTTGCGGCTTTGTTGGCTTCCGTAATATGCAATACTTCCGCGTTCGCAACAGCTACTCCCGAATGGGCAGCTGACAATGTACGGAACACGGTTGCGAAAGCTCCCACAGGAGCTAATCTCCCCGCAAAATACGATTTGCGCGATGAGGGCGTAGTTCCTCCCGTTAGATTTCAGAATCCGTGGGGCACATGCTGGGCGTTCGGCGGAACGGCAGCGGCTGAGATTTCAATTTTGTCCTCACTCGGTCTTACAGCTAAAGAAACCAATTTAGACCTCTCTGAAAGACACATAGCGTACTTCTCGCACAGACCTGTGACCAAGGCTGAAAATGCGTCCCAAGCGGGTGAAGGTCTGTATATCTCGGGCGACGCCAAGAACAAAGAGTTCTCGGGCGGAGACCTGGGCTTGTTCACAACAATATATTCGCAGGGCGTAGGACCCGTCTCGGAGTCGCTGTTCCCTTATCGCGGGAAAAACGCCGTTTATGTCGCTGATTCATATCAGTATTCCTCTGATGACGACTGGTCTATTCCCGAAACAAACGAGAACGGACAGTCTAACCGTCTTATAAACGGCGGTTTTGTGCTCAAGGACGGCAACGTACTTCCCGAATACTGGGTTGCCGATAAAAATGACCTGAACAACACAGAAATTTCCGTGAGTGCTCAGACTGCTATTAAGCAGGAGCTTCTCAACGGCCGCGGCGTAAGTTTCGGTTACTGGGCTGATCAGAGCGGAAAATACGCTTCTTCCGACAAGGATAAAGGTATGCTTTACGCGCAGTATTGCGGCGAAGACGTAGGGCATGACCACGCTGTTTGTATTGTAGGATATGATGATACCTACAGTGCGTCAAACTTTACGCATACGAAAGACAGAATTGGTAACCAGATAACCGACGCTGACGGCAAGGAGCTTTCAGACGAAGACGCTGAGGTTCTGACAACCCCTCCCGGAGACGGCGCGTGGATTGTAAAAAATAGTTGGGGTTCCGAGACCGACGCCACCATCGATGACCTCGGAAATGAGATTAACTATATGCCCTACGGTTTAAAGAATTCCGAAGGCAAAGCAACAGGCTACTTCTATCTTTCATATTACGACAAAACTATAACCAACGCGGAGACTTTTACATTCTCATCAAACCTCGCGGATAGCGATGAATTCGCCGTGCTCCAGTACGACTATATGCCGTCATTGTCCGTTAGAGCGACGATGCAGCCGTCAGAAGAGGTTATGAGCTCCTCCAATACCTTTAATGTTGACCAAAATGTTCTGCTCAAGAGTGTTTCAACCAGCACAAATGAAGCAAATATGCGCGTAACTTTCGCTATTTATAAGCTTAACGATAACGCGACCAATCCGACAGACGGAACTAAGCTCAGACAGTTCTCAGAGAACTTCCAGTACGGCGGATTCCACCGTGTTGACCTTAATAATCCTCTTAAATTAGCCAGGGGCGAGAGATTCTCGATTATTTCCACAGCTTCTGTTGTAGATAGTGACGGAAAGCGCAAGTACAATGTTTCCGCAAACCTCAATCTAAGTGAAGAGATTGCGAAGCCGAAGGCGCAGAAAGAAGACAGCGGTGATATAGAAAAAGACACAGGCGCGGATGCTGTTTTCGATTACGCTAAGTCAGTTATCAACGAAGGCGAAAGCTATCTCTACAATAACGGAAAATGGTATGACTGGAAAGGCGTTGTTGCTAACCTTACTGCTGACTGTGCTGCATACCAAGACGCTTGCATTGATAACTTCAGTATAAAGGCGTATGTTGTTCCTTCTTATACTGATATCAGCACCTGCACATTCGACTCAATTGCAGCCCAGACATATACGGGAAAGGCGATTACACCCGCAGTTACCGTTAAGGACGGCTCAAGCGAGTTAACGAGCGGCAATGATTATACTGTAGAGTATAAGAATAATACAAACGCCGGAACTGCTGCGGTTACTGTTAAAGGCAGCGGACTCTATACAGGCTCCAAGAGTATCACCTTTAAGATTAATAAAGCGGCTAACCCCGTAAAAGTGACTTCTAAAAAGACGGTTACAGCCAGCTCAGGAAAGAAAACAACAATCAAAAAAGCAGTTACAGTCAAGAGCGCCCAGGGTACGGTAACCTACAAGACAAATAACAAGAAGGTAACCGTAAAGGAAGGCACAATGACTGTCGCTAAGGGACTCAAGGAAGGAAAGACAATCGCCGTAAAGGTAACTGTAATCGCCAAGGGAACTAAGAATTATAAATCAAAAACAGTTAGCAAAACGATAATAATCAAAGTAAAATAGGTAATATGACGGAGACGGATTAACCGCCTCCGTTTTTTGCGTAAAAAATTAAGTTGTGTAAAACTTGCATAAATTTTTTGTTTATGGCTTATATCGTGGTGGCTTTGGTGACATGCTGGTGGATTTTCCCCGAAAGGAGCAAAAAAGATGTCAAACAAAGATAACCGGTTTTCGGTGAAGATAGAATAAAATGCTTGAGCTATGTAGCGTTGCGACTGCTGCCTGTGGCGGAAACAGGGAGCAACAGCGCTCTCCAAAATAAGGAGTTGAAGGACTGCGCTCCAAGCTGTCCGCACAACGACTATATTTTGGTGCGAGGTCGCAAGCAAAAAAGAAGAGCCGCGTCAGCAGTCCAAAAATGGCTTACTGATGCGGCATACGGGGACCCCGAAAAGCAAAGCTTTTTGGGGAGAGGAGGAGTTGCGGAGTTCACGTCGTGATTAACACTTTAATCGCAGTGAACAGAGCAAACGACGACGAGGTCGATGTGACATACGCAGTTCAATCGGAGAAGCCCTGCCTCGCTTGTTGCCATTGTGCAGAGCTATAAGTTTCATCAACGCTCCTCGCTAAAATCGTTCCACTGGAACGATTTTTTAACGCTCGGCTTCAAGTCCGTCACCTGCCAAAGAAAAAAGGGGCTGTGAAAAGACAGCCTAGCCAACAAGAAGGCACATAACCGAAAGTAATGACGGTTGTGTGCC
>JAILPC010000066.1 GCA_024690465.1 Ruminococcus sp. | reverse complement strand
ATATTTTGTTCTGCGGTTTTTCTGTTTTTAGTATTCGAAAGATTACACTTTAATATAACAATATTAAAAATCATTTCTTTTCTATCTCCGTTAGCTTTTAGCGTATACTTGATTCATAATCACCCATTGATTAACCAGTTTTTTATTGCTAACAAGATGGTTTGGCTGCTTAATATGCCTGTTTATCAAACGATTCCCTTACTATTTTGTATTGTTTTAGCTATTTATATATTTTGTTCGGCAATAGATGTTATTAGACATTATCTTTTTACAATACTCAAATTAAAAGATAAACTATACCGTTTTGAAAGGAATTTGTTAAAGAATACAGATGAATAATTCGTTTTACAACAACTGGCGTCGTCGAATACTATCCAGAATAGTTAAGAAAAAGCTGGATTTATCCGATGTTTCGCTTATATCCATGAACTGTGTCGGCGGAATCATGTATCACGATTGTGAGAGCAGGTTTTTAACGCCCACAATTGACCTGTATTTCAGTGCTTCGGATTTTATAAAGTTCGTAAATAATCTGGATTTGTATCTGGCTGAAACACCTAGAGTAATTATGGGTTCCAAGTTCCCTATTGGAGTTTTAGGCGATATTAAGCTGTATTTTATGCACTACGATACTCCAGAAGAAGCATTAGCAAAGTGGGAAGAGCGCAAAAAGCGAATCAATAATGATAAGATATTTGTTATTATGGTGGATCGCAACGGCTTTTCCGACGAGGACTTTGAGAATTTTAAGAAAATTCATTATCCAAAGTTTTTGTTAACTAATAAAAAAGAACACGCTTTCACAGATTCGGTTTATATGCCGAAGTATAAAGATCTGGACGAAATGCCTGATGTGATCCCTGGACGCCGTATGTACTATAAAATGGCACTGCCCAATGCGATTAAGAAGGCATATTCAAAACATTTGATAGGAGCACAATTTTGATTGATAGAAAGGGAAAAGGGTATATTACAATTGCTACTGGTGATATACATTATTATGAAATAGCGGCTAATCTATTATTGTCATATAGGTTCTTCTGCAAGAATCCACTTCCTTTTGCAATTATTGCTGAAGAAGAAAACGAATATACCCAGTTGTTTGATGATGTGATAATAACAGATGAAGCTATGCGCTCTTTTAATGATAAGTTTTTGCTGTTAAAGTTATGTCCATATCAAGAAACAATATTTTTTGACGCTGATTGTTTAGCGTATGGTGATTTGAATGTGTATTGGGAACTTTTTGCTGATGCCACTGATGTTTCCGCATTTGGAATAAATGTTGGTTTAGAAGATGATAATGGCGCTTGGTATAACTGCGACGGTATCGGAAAGTATGCTGATTTAATTGAATACAAATCAAGAGTACATGCAGGAGTAGTATTTATTAGGCAATCAGAGTCGTTAAAAAAATTATATTCTGATTGCATGGATTTGTTTTTAAATTATTCTTCATTGTATTTCCTTTCATGGTCTGGTTCTGTTGATGAATGTATTTTAGGCGTAGCTATGCCGATGAATGGCATGAAAACCATAAGAGAAGATCCTTATATTTTTACATCTTTTCCCGGTCTGGTCAATCTTAAAGCAGACATATATAATAATTGTTTGCAATACAAGGCTTTATGGCATGATTATGTTAAAAACGGATTGTTGCTTCATTGGGGAACTATACAAACTAAGAAACCGTTATATAAATATAATGTTGAATGCTTAAAGTATATGATTTCAAACAAGAAATCAGTAAAAGGTTTTTTATTCTATGATTTAAAACTAAAATTGATTTTATTAAGAATTTCATATTTGCCTACTTGTTTAAAGATGAGTTTTCTTAGAATTATTAGGTTTATAAAAAAGATACTAAATTAGAATTAAAGCTTTATTATCCATTTTCCCTTTATGAGGTGTATATGAAAGGCATAATTTTAGCAGGAGGGTCGGGCACGCGGCTCTATCCCATGACAAAGGTCGTGTCAAAACAGCTTATTCCTATTTACGATAAGCCAATGATTTACTACCCTCTTTCTATGTTGTTATTGGCGGGTATTAAGGATATTCTGATAATAACCACACCGAGCGACAAAGATCTTTTTGAGACGCTTTTAGGCGACGGTTCGGATTTGGGTGTGTCCTTTACATACAAAATCCAGGACAAGCCCAGGGGTCTTGCTGACGCGTTTATTATCGGCGCTGATTTCATCGGCAGCGACAGCGTTTGTCTGATACTCGGCGACAATATTTTTTACGGTCAGAGTATGACCAATATTTTGTATCAAGCCTCTCAGCTTGAGAACGGCGCTCTTGTTTTCGGCTACCCCGTTAAGAATCCGAAGGATTTCGGCGTTGTGGAATTCGATAAGGACAAGAATGTTATCAGCATCGAGGAAAAGCCGAAGCAGCCCAAGTCGAAGTACGCCGTTCCCGGTTTGTATTTTTACGACAATAAGGTTGTTGATATAGCGAAGAATATCAAGCCGTCAAAGCGCGGAGAAATTGAAATTACCGCGATTAATAACGAGTATCTCAGGCGGGGAGAACTGAAGGTAAATCTGCTTGGTCGCGGAGTCGCTTGGTTTGACACGGGTACACCTGTCGGGCTTTTGAACGCGGCTCAGTATGTCGAGACGGTTCAGACTCGTCAAGGACTTTATATGTCATGTATTGAGGAAATTGCTTGGCGAAAGGGCTTTATTGACACCAAAAAGCTTATGGAGCTCGGCAAAAGTATGAAAAAAACCGATTACGGAAAGTACATTATTGAGATTGCCAAGGAGGCTTGCGGATGAAGATAATCGTTACAGGCGGCGCGGGTTTTATCGGCGGCAACTTTGTATACTATGAGTTGAAGAACCATCCCGAGGATGAGATAATCTGCTTTGATAAGCTTACCTACGCGGGCAATCTCGAAACGCTTGAGGATGCTTTTAAGAATAAGAAGTTTAAATTTGTAAAGGCTGATATTGCAGACCGAAAGGCTGTATATAAGTTGTTTGGGGAAGAGAAACCCGATGTGGTGGTCAATTTCGCGGCGGAAAGCCACGTTGACCGTTCAATCGAGAACCCTGAAATCTTTTTACAGACAAACGTCCTCGGCACTCAGGTTCTTATGGACGCGTGCCGTAAGTACGGAATCAAGCGATATCATCAGGTCAGTACCGACGAGGTCTACGGCGATTTGCCGCTTGACAGACCTGACTTGTTTTTTACCGAAAACACTCCTTTGCACACGTCTAGCCCATACTCAGCTTCAAAGGCGGGTGCCGACTTGCTGGTGCTTGCGTATCACAGAACCTACGGTTTGCCCGTAACAATCAGCCGCTGTTCAAATAACTACGGGCCATATCATTTCCCTGAAAAGCTCATTCCGCTTATGATTGCGAACGCTCTTGCGGACAAGCCTCTGCCCGTTTACGGCAAGGGCGAGAATGTGCGCGACTGGCTCTATGTTGAGGACCACTGCAAAGCAATTGACTTGATTATCCACAACGGCAGGGTAGGAGAGGTATACAATGTCGGGGGCCATAACGAGATGGCGAACATCGACATTGTTAAGCTGATTTGCAAGGAGCTCGGCAAGCCCGAGAGTCTGATTACATATGTTACCGACCGCAAAGGACACGACCTGCGCTACGCAATTGACCCGACCAAAATTCACAATGAGCTCGGCTGGTTGCCAGAGACGAAGTTTGAAGACGGTATAAAAAAGACAATAAAATGGTATCTCGACAACAAGGAATGGTGGCAGGAAATCATCAGCGGCGAGTATCAGAATTACTATGAGAAGATGTATGGGGATAGGTAATCAATTTGGATAATAAGAAGTTTAGCAACAACTTCATATACGGCGTCTACACATGCCGCCTGCTGAGCTCGGTGCTGAATGGCACGGAGCCTGTCGCTATGCCCGAAGGTATGACGCTTGGCGGACTCTACCGCTATCAAAAGGAGCAGGACGTCACCAATATGGCATATGTCGCGCTTCAAAAACTCGGGTATGATGATGTTGAACTGATGGAGTTCAAGGATGACTATAAGCTGAATTTGCTCAGAGAGGCGCGTTTTGAGCTCGCGGGACAGCAGGTTTTTGACGCGTTTGAAAAGGCGGAGATACCATTTCTGCCGTTGAAGGGCGCAATTCTCAAGAACTATTATCCCAATCCCGCGCTGAGAACCTTTACGGATATTGATATTTACAGTGGAAAAGATACGGAAACAGCGGAAAAAGTTCTGATGGAGCTCGGCTATGAGCAAGAGGGCTGTGATGATCATAACGATATTTCGTACGTCAAAAAGCCGTCAATCCACATTGAGCTGCACAGGGAATTGTTCCCCGATGACTATGATTTTGAGGGCTACTTTGATGAACCGTTCAAGCACACGGAGCTGAAGGACGGTTACAGATACAATCATCTTTATAAAACAGATGACTTTTTTGTTCACGTGCTCTGCCATTTGTACAAGCACTTCACATTCGGCGGCTGCGGGCTGAGACAGTA
>JAILPC010000062.1 GCA_024690465.1 Ruminococcus sp. | reverse complement strand
CCTCTAATATTATGGTTAACGTGAGCGGCGTAAATTGTCAGATTGTATTCATCTTTAAGCTTCAAAAACGCGTTCAGAAGCGAAACGGAATCAGCACCGCCCGACAGAGCGACAATCACGCTGTCGCCGTTTTGAAGCATATCAAACGCTTTTACGGCTTTAGTGACTTTACTTAAAAAATCACTCACGGTTGTGCTCCACTGATGTAAAGCGCATAAACTCGCCCTGCCAATGCAGCTTGACGCTTGTTGTTTCGCCGTGACGGTTTTTGGCAACGATACATTCGCCGCTGTTGTAGTCGGTCTGGGCGTCGTTCTGTTCATCAGCCTGATTACCGTAATAACCCTCACGATAGAGAAGCAGTACGATATCCGCGTCCTGCTCGGTAGAACCTGACTCGCGCAGGTCGGAAATCATGGGACGATGGTCCGCCCTCGACTCGGCGGAACGGTTAAGCTGAGACAGACACAGAACGGGAACGTCAAGTTCCTTGGCGAGAATTTTGAGACTTCGTGTAATCTCGGAAACCTCCTGAACACGGTTATCAATACGTCTTCCGCTCGTCATAAGCTGGAGGTAGTCGATAACCACAAAATCAATATTCTTCAGTCGTCTGAGCTTTGACTTCATCTCTCCCACCGTAATGCTCGGTGTACTGTCGAGATAAAAATCACACTTAGCGAGCACGTCGCCCGCCTTTACAATACGCTCCCACTCGTCGTTGTTGAGATGGCCTGTCCTGAGCTTTGTGCCGCCGACAAGCGCCTCTGACGACAAAAGTCTTGAGGCGAGCTGTTCCTTACTCATTTCCAGAGTAAAGAAAGCTACGGTCTTTTTGCAGACCATGGAAACGTGTTTCGCTATATTAAGCGCGAACGAGGTTTTACCCATACCGGGACGGGCGGCAAGGAAAATAAGGTCGGAACGGTTAAGTCCTGTAATAACCCTGTCGAGGTCGCTCAGTCCCGTAGGGATTGGCTTGAGAGCGTCGTCCGCATTGCTGCCGAGAGCGTCGAGCCTGTCGAACTCCCTGAGCAATACCTTGTTCAGCGGCTCAAGACCGTTAATCGTATCGCGTCTGATATCAAATATTCTCTGTTCCGCGGCATCAATAAGCGTCTGAGGCTCAATCTCGCCGTCGGAAGCGTCACGGATAGTATCGCGGGAAGCGTTGATAAGGCTTCTCACGTCGTATTTTTCACGGACAATCTTGGCGTATTCCGCCGCGTTGGAAATTGACGGGCAATTCTGCGCCAAATCCATAAGATAAGTCTTGCCCGTGCTCTCGTCAAAATTCCTGTCCTTCTTCAGCTGTTCCAGAAGCGTTACAAAATCTATGTTCCTGCCGTTGTTATAAAGGTCAAGAACTGAAGTGTAGATATCTCTGTGGGTATTAACGTGAAAATACCTCGGGTCGGTCAAAACCTCGGCAACCTCGTTGATAACGCCGCTGTCAATAATAATCGCGCCGAGAACAGCCTGCTCAGCCTCGGGGCTGTAGGGCAGGTTAAGTCCGTCGTATCCGATTGTTACATTATTTTCTGCCATAATAAATTCCTATGTACACGCTCGTTTTTGAGCGCTTCCTCAGTTATTTGTCTTCTACTACTTCTATGTTAACTTTGGCTGAGATACCTGTATAGAGCTTGACCTCGGCTGTATATTTGCCGAATGTTTTAATATCCTTTGAAAGCTCGACCTTGCGCTTGTCAACGCTTATCTGATAGTTCTGCTTAATGGCGGAGGCGATATCCTTAGCTGTGATACTGCCGAAAAGCTTTTCGCCCGTACCCTTTGCTTTCATTACGATTGTCTGACCTTCGAGCTGGGTTTTGTAGTGGTTCGCCTGAGCCTTCTGGGTCGCAATCTTATAGTTTCTGCTGTCCTCGGCGTTCTTGTACTCATTCATTGCCTGAGCGTTTGCCTCTGTCGCCAGCTTTTTCGGGAAAAGGAAATTGCGCGCGTATCCGTCGGATACGTTTACGAGCTCGCCTTTCTTGCCGAGAGATTTAACTTCCTGTAAAAGAATAACTTTCA
>JAILPC010000061.1 GCA_024690465.1 Ruminococcus sp. | reverse complement strand
AAGAAGGGGACAGGGTTGAAATTTCTGTTCCTGAGCCTGTCGCGTATGAGGCTAAGGCAGAAAATATTCCGCTGGATATTGTTTACGAAGATGATGATTTACTTGTTGTTAACAAGCCAAAGGGAATGGTTGTTCATCCTGCCGCTGGCAACTACGAGGGCACGCTTGTAAATGCTCTGCTATACCATTGCAAAGGTAAGCTCTCGGGTATAAACGGAGTTATCCGTCCGGGTATTGTTCACCGTATAGATAAAGATACAAGCGGATTGCTGCTTGTCGCTAAAAACGACAAAGCCCATAACAACTTGGCTGAGCAGATTAAAGAGCATAGTCTGACAAGAGAATACGAGGCTATTGTGTACGGTAACATCGAGGACGACTCAGGCGTTATTGACGCTCCGATAGGCAGACATCATTCCGACAGAAAACGTATGGCGGTTACCGATAAAAACTCCAAAAATGCTGTTACTCATTTTGAAGTAATCGAACGTCTCAAGGGTTATACATATATGAAATTTAGACTCGAAACGGGCAGAACACACCAGATTCGTGTGCACTGCGCTTATATCGGTCACCCTGTCTCGGGCGATAAAGTGTACGGCGTCAAAAACGAAAAGACATCCCTGGACGGTCAGTGTCTGCACGCAAGAAAAATAGGTTTTATTCACCCCGCAACAGGTGAATATATGGAGTTTGTTTCGGATTTGCCTGAATATTTTGAAAAATACCTTATCAAGCTCAGAAACTTAAGTAAATAATTTTCTATTAATGTAAAAAAATGCTTGCATTTCATTTGCGTTTGTGGTATGATATTTAGGCATTTGGATACCGTTACTATGTAATGGGGTTCAATAATCGGCATATTGCCGTAATTTGAAGCGGATAGTCCTCTGCTCTCAGGCATGAATATCTGAAATTTATAGGAGGTTCATTATGGACGCATTAAAAACAATTGCTGCCGATTCCGTAAAGGCAGAAGCCCCCGTGTTTAGAATAGGTGACACTGTAAGAGTTGCCGTAAATATCCGCGAGGGTCAGAGAGAAAGAATCCAGATGTTTGAGGGTACAGTTATCGCACGCAGAGGTTCGGGTGTTGCCGAGACTTTTACTGTTAGACGTGTTGCTTACGGTGTTGGTGTAGAGAGAGTATTCCCTCTGCATTCCCCGAACGTAAGGAAGGTTGATGTAGTTCGTCGCGGTAAAGTCAGAAGAGCTAAACTTTATTATCTCCGTGATCGTGTTGGTAAGGCTGCCAAGGTTAAAGAACAAATCTAATCTAATCAAGGGGGCTTTTATTAAGCCCCTTTCTTCCTTAACAGGGTGTATTTATGAGCAATGAAGAAAGAGCGGTTATCAAACAGCATTTTGAAGAAAAAACCGCAAATAATAATAAAAAAGTAAAGAAGAGAAGCCGCAATATAGAGCCGAGAACAATTCACCTGAAGAAATCCGAGGGTACAGCAAGTCTGTATGATTGGGTTCATTCACTTGTCTTTGCTGTTGCTATTGTAGTTATTATATTGACGTTTTTTCTGCGTCTTGTTGATGTAAGCGGAACGTCAATGGTTCCTACACTCAAACATCAGGACAAAGTTATTGTTACTAACTTTTTCTATACTCCTAAAGACGGCGATATTATTGTTATCAGCCACGGCGCGGAGTACGCGGACCCTATTATCAAGCGTGTAATTGCCACGGAAGGGCAGACACTCTCAATTGATTTTGACAAGGGTACGGTAAAAGTTGACGGCAAAAAGCTTGACGAGCCGTATATTCAGGGCTTTACACACGCGGAAGACGCGGAAATCCCCGAAGTAATCCCAAAAGGCAAAGTGTTTGTAATGGGTGATAACCGCGGAGTTTCTCTTGACAGCCGTTCCAAAGAAATTGGATTGATTGACGTTAAAGATATCATCGGAAAGGCACAGGTTGTTGTCTTCCCGTTCAACAGCATTAAATACTTATATTGATTTTAAAAACCCGCATTTTATGTGGGTTTTTATTGAATATAACAATAGGTGATATTATGGACAATAAACAGAATATCCAATGGTTTCCCGGACATATGACTAAAACTAAACGTCGGATTCAGGCTTCTCTGAAGCTAATTGACGCTGTAGTTGAAATAATTGACGCGAGAATTCCAATCAGCAGCAGCAATCCCGATTTAAAAGAGCTTTTACAGTCAAAACCTAAGCTGGTGCTTTTGAATAAATGTGATAAGGCTGATAAAAGAGCCACACAATTATGGGTGAATTATTACGCGGATAAAAAAATTACCGCTTTGCCTGTTGATTGCAAAACAGGCAGAGGATTAAACCAGTTTGTCCCATCGCTGAGAAAAATTCTTGATAATAAATTTGAAGCTCAGCAGGCGAAAGGTCTTAAAAACCCGATACTCAGAGTTATGATTGTCGGTATACCCAACGTAGGAAAATCCTCATTTATCAACAGAGTGTCAAGACTAAACCGCGCGAAAGTTGAGGACAGACCGGGCGTTACAAGGGGAAATCAATGGTATACAATCTCCAAAGACCTTGAAATGCTCGACACACCGGGTGTTTTATGGCCAAAATTTGACAATCAGAAGGTCGGTGAATACCTTGCGTTTACGGGAGCGATCAAGGACAATATCCTTGATATAGAACTGTTAGCCTGTGATTTTCTTGAACTGATGAAAAAACATCCGACTGATAGTTTCCTCAAAAGGTTCAAGCTGACAAGAGATAATATTTCGTCTGTTAACGGCTACGAACTGCTGCAGCTTATCGGACGCAATAGAGGAATGTTGGTTTCAGGCGGCGAGATAAATACCGAAAGAGCCGCGACGCTTGTTCTTGATGAATACCGCGACGGCAAGTTCGGTAATATCACACTTGAATATCCCGAGGAGTTATCATAATGGATTGGTTATTATACGAAAGAGAAGCACAGAATAAAGGGTTTAATTACGTTTGCGGTGTTGATGAAGCGGGCAGAGGACCGCTCGCGGGACCTGTTTGCGCTGCTGCCGTTATTCTGAAGGACGATCATATTATTAAAGGCGTAAATGATTCAAAAAAGCTCTCCGAAAAAAAGCGTGAAGCACTTTTTGATGTGATAAAAAAAGAGGTTTTAGCTTATTCTATCGCTTTTGCTACAGTTGAGGAAATAGAAGAATTGAATATCCTCAACGCCACAATGCTTGCTATGAATCGAGCTGTTGAAGGTTTACAGACCAAAGCCGATTACGCGCTGATTGACGGCAACAGAATGCCTCCGCTCGATATACATGGTGAGTATGTTGTCAAGGGCGACGCGAAATCCATGTCGATTGCCGCTGCTTCGATTCTCGCTAAAGTCAGCCGGGACAGATTATGCTATGAATACGCCGAGAATTATCCTGAATACGGCTTTGATAAGCACAAAGGATATGGAACAAAAGCTCATACGGAAGCTATTCTGAAATACGGACCGTGTGAAATACACAGACTGAGTTTTTTGAAAAAGATCTTGAATAATGGATAATAACAAGCTTGGCAGAAAGGGCGAAAAAGCCGTTGCCAAATATTTAAAAAAGAACGATTATATAATCATCTATACAAATTACAGAACAGCCTCGGGCGAGATAGATATTATTGCCGAAAAAGGCATGTATATTGCTTTTGTCGAGGTAAAAACAAGAACCGAAGGGCAGATGCTTGAACCGAATTTTTCCGTTGACAGAAAGAAGAGACGCAGAATCTGCGCTTCGGCGTCTACTTATGTAAAAAAATATAAGATAAAAAAACAGCCCCGTTTCGATATTGCCGAGGTAATAGTGAATGATAAGGGTAAAATGCGCATAAATTACATCGATAACGCTTTTTCACAGGAGGATAATGATTATGCGGTATTTTGATTTTCATTGTGATACAATTTACGAATCCCTGACAAAGGCGTGCGATATAAGCAACCCTGATTTTCATATCACACCTCAGAAATCAGCTTATCTTTCTCCTTATATCCAGTGCTTCGCGATTTGCGTACCCGAGGAAATCAAGGGTGACAATGCTACTCGTATGTTTAAGGAGGCTTATCACCGTCTGGTTGAGCAATGCAAAAAATTTAATATTTCTCTGATAAAATCATCTGAAGATATAAAAACTGTTGCTGAAAATAGGGGAAAGGGCGCGATTTTTACTGTCGAGAACGCTTCTGTTTTAGCAGGTAAGCTTGAAAATATTGAGCTGTTCAAAGAATACAACGTGAAGTTTGTTACTCTCACATGGAACGGAAGAAACGAGCTCGGCGACGGAGCTATGGTTTCACATTCCAACGGCATAACGCCTTTCGGAATCAGCGTTATCAAAAAGCTGGAAGAATACAATATTACCGTAGATGTGTCTCATGCAAGCGACCGACTTTTTTATGATATTTTTTCTCGTTCTACAAAACCGATAGTCGCTACACATTCAAATTCACGTGCAATTACCAATGTAAAACGCAATCTTACCGACGAACAATTCAATATTATCAAAAACAAAAAAGGTCTTGTCGGGTTAAATTTACATAAGTATTTCCTTAATAACAACCCGAATAACGTGTCCGCTTATGACGTTTTAAAACACACTGAGCATTTTCTTTCGCTTGGCGGTGAAGATGTCATTTCATTCGGCGCTGATTTTGATGGGTGTGAACTTCCCGATGATATCAGCGGAATCGACAGTATCAGTAACATTTTTGAACTGTTTCTTAAGCATAATTACAACGAGAAGCTGCTCAATAAAATATTTTTTGAAAATGCTTATAAATTTTGTGAAAACTTTGACAAATACTGAGTTTTATAGTATAATTTAGAGTTGTTGAAAGGGTGATAAAATGTTATATAATAGCACCGAAAATAAATGTGAAGTAGTCAGCGCTTCCCAGGCTATCGCTCAGGGTATTTCAAAAGACGGCGGATTGTTTGTACCGCAGGAGTTTCCTAAGTATGATATTGATACTCTGAAAGAATTACTCAAAATGGATTATAAAGGAATTGCCGAAAAAGTATTCTCTGATTTTCTGACAGATTTTACAGCAGAAGAAATCAAAGATTGCGTTGATAAAGCGTACATGGCTTCCAAGTTTGGCTCCGATAATCCCGCTCCGATTGTTTTTAAGAATTACAACGGCAATAGCGCAGGTATTCTTGAACTCTGGCATGGACCAACATGCGCGTTTAAGGATATGGCTCTTCAGATTCTTCCGCATTTGTTGACAAAGTCTCTTAAAAAGACCAACGATGGCAAGGACGCTGTTATTCTTGTTGCGACATCAGGCGACACAGGCAAGGCCGCGCTTGAAGGCTTTAAGGATGTAGAGCACACAAAGATTATAGTTTTCTATCCTGTTGACGGTGTCAGTCCGATGCAGAAGCATCAGATGAACACTCAGGAAGGCTCAAACGTAAAGGTTTGTGCTATTGAGGGCAACTTTGATGATGCTCAGACAGGTGTCAAGAAGATTTTCACGACTCCTCAGATTGCTGAAGAGCTCGAGAAAAATAATATGATGTTTAGCTCCGCCAATTCAATCAACTGGGGCAGACTTCTTCCGCAGATTGTTTATTATATCGCTTCGTATTGCGAAATGGTAAACAGCGGAAAGATTAACCTCGGTGACAAGATGAACGTTGTTGTACCCACAGGCAACTTCGGCAACATTCTCGCTTCCTATTACGCGTACTGCATGGGATTGCCGATCAATAAGTTTATCTGTGCGTCAAATTCAAATAACGTTTTGACTGATTTCATAAAAACAGGCGTGTACGACAAGAACCGTCAGTTCTATACAACAATTTCACCTTCTATGGATATCCTTGTTTCCTCGAACCTTGAACGTCTGCTTTACAAGCTGTCAGGTGACAGCGATACTATGACGAAGGATTGGATGACAAAGCTCAAAACCAGCGGTAAATACGAGATTACATCCGAGGTCAAAGACAGCGTGTCAGAAGCGTTCTACGGCGGTTTTTGTGATGATGAGGCTACTAAAGCAACCATTGCTAAGATGTTTAAGGAAGAAGGTTATCTGTGCGATACACATACAGCTGTTGCGGTTAACGTTTATGACAAATACGTAAGCGAAACAGGTGACAAGACACCGACTGTTATCGCTTCAACAGCCAGTCCGTACAAATTCTCTAAGGCTGTGTTATCCGCTGTTATTGACGGCAAGGAACTTCCCGAAAGTGAGTTTGATATGGTTGATATGCTCAATGATATCACTGGAGTAGAGATTCCTGCTCCGCTCGCTTCACTCAAGAATAAGACCGCAAGGTTTTTTGATGTAGTTAAGGTTGATAAAATGCCCGACTACGTTCTTGAAAGTCTGGGAATAAAGTAATGTCCTTATTTACAATAGCTGATTTACACTTGTCAATCGGCACCGATAAGCCTATGGATGTGTTCAGCGGCTGGGATAATTATGTCGACAGATTCACCGCAAACTGGCAAAAGCTGATAGGCGTTGATGATACTGTTGTTATCGCGGGCGATATTTCCTGGGCAATGAAACTCAGCGAAACCGAAAAGGATTTTGAGTTCATCAATTCTCTGCCCGGAACAAAAATATTGCTCAAAGGCAATCACGATTATTGGTGGGACACAGTCAGCAAGATTAACCGTTATCTGTTCGAGAATGATTTCAGCACCATAAAGATATTGTTTAATAACAGCTTTGTTGTGGATGATTATGTTATCTGCGGCACCAGAGGCTGGACGCTTGATAGTGAAACCGACGAGGACAAGAAGATACTATCCCGCGAATGCGGACGATTGAGACTATCTCTTGACTCCGCAAAGAAAAGCGGTAGGGAACCTGTCGTATTTCTTCATTATCCGCCGATTTTTGGCTCTCAGGTGCAAAATGAAATAATAAACATTCTGACGGAATACAATGTCAAGAAATGTTATTACGGACATATTCACGGTTCAAATCTGATAAAAGCCGCTTATAACGGTATGTATAAAGGTATAAATTTCAAGCTTGTTTCCTGCGACGCTCTCGGCTTTATGCCTGCTCTCGTGAGATAAGCAAAATAAAATAAATATATATTGCCATATTATAGACTTAATGTTATAATTATTGGCGCACTAAGTTTTATGGAGGAAAAAATGAGTTTAACAAAGTCAACTAAATTAGAAGAAGCTAACAAATACGAGTTAGAGGTTGCGGTAGATAAGGATACTTTCTCAAACGCCACAACAAGAGTTTACAAAAAACAGGTTAAAAATATTAACATTCCAGGTTTCAGAAAGGGCAAAGCTCCCAAGCACATTATCGAGAGAATGTACGGCAAGAACGTTTTCTTCGAAGATGCTATCGAGGAAACATATCCCAAGGCTCTTTCCGAGGCTACACTTGAGGCTGAACTCAAGGCTGTAGGAGTTGATGATATCAAAATCAACGATGTATCCGAGGACGGCTATTCGTTCACAGCTGTTGTTATCGTTGCTCCCGAGCTTACAGTCAACGGCTACAAGGGCATCGAGGTTGAAAAGCTTTCAACAGAAGTTACAGACGAGCTCGTTGAAGAGGAACTTCAGGCTGTAAGAGAGCGCAACGGCAGAATGGTAACCGTTGAGGACAGAGCTGCGGAGAACGGCGATACAACAGTAATTGATTTTGAAGGATTCTGCGAAGGCGAAGCTTTTGAAGGCGGCAAGGCGGAGAACTACAATCTCAAGCTCGGTGACGGTAATTTCATTCCCGGTTTTGAGGAAGCTATTGTAGGTCACTCAACAGGCGAGGAATTCACAATTGACGTTAAGTTTCCCGAGGATTACAACGCAGAGAACCTTGCGGGCAAGGACGCTCAGTTCAAGATAAAAATTCATGAGATTAAATCCAAGGAGCTTCCCGAGGTTGATGACGAGTTTGTAAAGGATGTTTCCGAGAAGGATACACTCGATGAATACAAAGAAGAGCTTAAAGAAACAATAGCTAAGCGCTTAGAAGAAAAGGCTGACAAGGACTTTGATGATAAGCTTACAGACGCTATCAACGAGCTCGTAACCGAGGAAATCCCTGAGGTTATGTATGATAACGAAGTAAGAGATATGCTCAACGAGTTTGATATGAGACTCCGTCAGCAGGGCATGGATCTCGGCACCTACCTCAAGTACACAGGTATGGATCAGGGCGCAATTGAAGCTACATACAAGCCCCAGGCTGAAAAGCGTGTTAAAATTCGTTTAGCTCTCGAGGCTATTGCGCGTCAGGAGAAAATCGAAGTTACTGAGGAAGATATTGAAAACGAGTACAAGAAACTTGCGGACGCTTACAGCATGAAACCCGAGGAAGTTAAGAACTTTATTGCCGCTGAAGCTCTCGGCGAGGACATCAAGGTTGAAAAGGCTATGCAGGTTGTACGCGATAACGCAAAAGTAAAATAATTGAATATTTTCCCAATAACAGCTAATTATAATTTGGAAAGGATGAATTAACGTGGCATTAATTCCTTATGTAATTGAACAGACTAACCGCGGAGAGCGTTCGTATGATATTTATTCCCGTCTTTTAAATGACAGAATTATCATGCTCACAGAAGAGGTTAACAACGCGAGCGCGAGCGTCATTGTTGCTCAGCTTTTATACCTTGAGGCACAGGATCCCACTAAGGATATCAGCTTATATATCAATAGCCCAGGCGGTTCTGTTACTGACGGTTTCGCGATTTATGACACAATGAATTATATCAAGTGTGATGTAAGCACAATCTGTATGGGTATGGCGGCAAGCATGGGCGCGTTCCTTCTTGCGGCAGGCGCTAAGGGCAAGCGTTACGCTCTGCCTAACTCCGATATTATGATTCACCAGCCCTCAGGCGGCGCTCAAGGTCAGGCGACCGATATGGAGATTCATACTCAGCATATTCTTGATATCAAGAAAAGATTAAATCAGATTTTAGCTGATAACACAGGTCAGCCTGTAGACGTTATCGCCAAGGATACAAACCGAGATAACTTCATGACTGCTCAGCAGGCGCTTGAATACGGATTGATAGATAAGGTATTTGATAAGAGATAAGCGAGGTTCATTATGCCTAACAATGGTGACAACAATATCTATTGTTCGTTTTGCGGGAAACCGCAGGAATTTGTCGGACGTCTTGTAAAGGGCGGAAACGGTGTTTATATCTGCGACCAGTGTATCGACCTTTGTGTCAATATCCTTGAGGATGCGGATATGAATTATGATAAACATAATCACGAACAGCATATAGACAACAGCATAGAAATCCCTCAGCTTCTCAAGCCTGTTGAGATTAAAGCTATTCTTGATGATTATGTTATCGGACAGGATAAAGCAAAGAAATCGTTGAGTGTTGCGGTATACAACCATTATAAGAGAGTTTTCAACAACGATGACGATATCGAGTTTGTTAAGAGCAACGTTCTTCTGCTCGGACCTACAGGCGTGGGAAAAACTCTTCTCGCTCAAACGCTCGCGAAGGCTTTGGATGTTCCTTTCGCAATCGCAGACGCTACAACGCTGACAGAGGCGGGATATGTAGGCGAAGATGTTGAAAACATTCTGTTAAAGCTTATTCAGGCTGCTGACTATGATATTGAAAAAGCTGAACGCGGCATTATCTATATTGATGAGATTGATAAAATCGCCCGTAAATCAGAAAACCCCTCAATTACACGCGACGTAAGCGGTGAAGGCGTTCAGCAGGCTCTTCTGAAAATACTTGAAGGCACTGTTTCAAATGTACCTCCCACAGGCGGAAGAAAACATCCTCAGCAGGAATTCCTGCAGGTAAACACGAAGGATATCCTTTTTATCTGCGGCGGTGCTTTTGACGGACTTGAAAAGATTGTGGAAAAACGCAAAGGCGCGTCAATCGTAGGTTTCGGTGCCAATGTTCAGGAGAAGGCTGTTCTTGATGAAACAGGCTGGATGGATGATGTTGTTGCTCACGACCTTGTTAAATTTGGTATTATCCCTGAGCTTGTTGGGCGTATTCCCGTTATAACAGCTCTGAACGGACTTGATACCGAGGCTCTTGTAAGAATCCTTACAGAGCCTAAAAACTCAATCGTTAAGCAGTACAAAAGACTTTTTGCCCTTGACGGCGTAGAGCTCGAATTCACGGAAGAAGCTCTCGAAGCTGTTGCGAATCTCGCCAGAGAACAGAAAACTGGCGCGAGAGGTTTAAGAGGCATAATGGAGGGAATCCTCAACGACCTTATGTTTGAGGTTCCATCTGACGAAAGTATAACAAAAATCACCATCAATGACGATGTTGTATTAAACAAAGCTGAGCCCGAAATTGTTCGTGACGGTCACAGACCGAAGCTCAGCTCCAATGCAAATTCAAAGGTAATCGACGCTGAAGAAGTGTCTTAACAATCTATCTGCTGTAATGTAAATTCAATGGCGAATTTTACACTACAGCTTTTGGATTTTAAGGAGAAACTATTATGAATTACATTAATAACGAGGTTCTCAATCTCCCGGTTTTACCGCTCAGAGGACTTGTCGTTTTCCCGAAAACTCTCCTTCATTTTGATGTCGGCAGAGATAAATCACAGAAAGCTATCAACATAGCAATGAAACGTGACCAGCAGATTTTTCTTGTTGCTCAGAAGAATCCTTCAACAAAAGACCCGATTTCTTCAGAGCTTTTCAGAATGGGTGTTGTCGCCAATATTATTCAGGTAATCAAACAGCCGGACGGCGCTACAAGAGTAATCGTTGAAGGTCAGCAGAGAGCTCATATAATTGAATATATAGATAACGAAAAGTGCCTTTTCGCTCAGGTTGAGACAATCAGCGAAATGCATGAAATTAGCACAGCGCGTGAGGTTGCGCTTATCCGTTCGGTCAAGGAGCTTTTCGAGACGTATTCCAAATTCGTTCCGAAGCTGTCGTCTGATGTTATGTTTAAGGTCGCAATGAGCGAGGACGGGGGAGAACTGGCTGATTTTATCACTGCGAATGTTGTTCCCGAATATAACGACAAACAGCTTATCCTCGAAACAAAGGACATATGCGAAAGGCTTGAAACACTGATTGATATTCTTAATCAGGAGATTTATATTCTTGAGATTGAGGATGAAATCAGCGCAAAAGCACGTGAGCATATTGACGAACAGCAGAGAGAATACTTTTTGCGTGAACAGCGCAATATTATTGAGTCTGAGCTGGGAGAAGGGGAGAGCCCGTCATACGAAGCTGACGATTACATAGAAAAAATCAAGGCTCTGAAGCTCGATGATACATCGGAAACATCTTTGATTAAAGAGTGCAGAAAGCTTTCTAAAATGCCGTTCGGAAGTCAGGAAGCAGCAGTTATCAAAACTTATATAGAAACCGTTCTTGACCTTCCATGGAACACGAGCACAAAAGATAAGCTCAATCTTAAAACAGTCAAAAGCAAGCTGGAAAAGAACCATTACGGATTAACTAAAGTCAAGGAGCGTATCATTGAACAGTTAGCAGTCAGGAAACTGAATCCCGATATTAAGGGACAGATTCTTTGTCTTGTCGGACCTCCGGGTGTCGGCAAAACCTCAATCGCTCAGTCTGTTGCTGACTCTATAGGCAGAAAGTCCGCAAGAATAGCGCTGGGAGGCGTTCATGACGAAGCTGAAATCCGCGGCCACAGACGTACATATATAGGCTCCATGCCGGGACGTATTATGGCAGCTGTCAAGTCAGCGGGAACAAACAATCCGCTGCTTATTCTCGACGAAGTGGACAAGCTTGGTTCCGACTATAAAGGCGACCCTTCATCGGCTTTGCTTGAGGTTCTTGACGCTGAACAGAACAACAAATTCATTGACCACTATATTGATATTCCTTTTGATTTGTCAAAGGTTTTCTTTATTACGACGGCTAATGACGCGTCAACTATTCCCGCTCCTCTTTATGACAGAATGGAGATTATCCATATCGACAGCTATACTCGTGAGGAAAAGTTCAATATTGCAAAGAAACATCTTATTCCCAAACAGCTAAAAGAGAATGGTCTTGATTCTAAGGCGGTCAAATTTACTTCCTCTGCTATTTATTCAATGATAGACAGCTACACCAAAGAGGCAGGCGTAAGAAGACTTGAGCATGAAATTGCCAAAGCTATGCGCAAATTTGCCGTTATATATGTGAACGGGGAAGAAACCTCAATAAAATTCACTGACAAGAATATCAGCGATTATCTCGGTGTTAAACGCTATATCGGCGATAAGCTCAGCGCAAAAGACGAAATCGGCATTGTAAACGGTCTCGCGTGGACTTCTGTAGGAGGTACGCTGCTTCCGATTGAAGTTGCTGTAATGGAAGGCACAGGCAAGATTAATCTTACGGGTTCTTTAGGCGACGTTATGCAGGAGAGCGCGCAGGCGGCAATAACCTGTATACGTTCACACGCTGAAATGCTCGGTATTGACCCGGATTTCTATAAAAATAAAGATATTCACATTCACGCACCCGAAGGAGCTGTTCCTAAGGACGGACCGTCGGCGGGTATTACAATGACGACAGCTATCTATTCCGCGCTTTCTATGCGCTCTGTAAAGCGCGAAATCGCTATGACAGGTGAAATTACATTAAGAGGCAAAATCCTGCCTATAGGCGGTTTAAAAGAAAAAAGCATGGCGGCGTATAAAGCAGGAGTAAAAACGGTTTATATTCCTAAGGATAACGTGCCTGATTTACAGGAGCTTGACCCTGTGGTAAAAGAAGCGATTAAGTTTATACCTTGCGAAACCTTTACAGATGTTATTTTCAATGCTACAGTCGAACCGATTGTCGTCAAGGAAAAGAAGAACGTAGTTTTGCCCAAGGGCGCGGTTTCAACAGCCGCGACAGTTCGTCAATAGGTGAAGCATATGAATTTTAATAAGGTAGAATTTGAAATGTCCGCTGGCACAGCCGCGCAGCTTCCGCCAAAGAGCAAACCTGAGGTTGTGTTTTCGGGACACTCAAACGTAGGGAAAAGCTCACTTATAAATAAGCTTGTACAGCGAAAAAATCTGGCGAGAGTAAGCTCTCAGCCGGGGAAAACAGCTACAATAAACTTCTTTGATGCAGAGGAGTTTAAGCTCGTTGACCTTCCCGGTTACGGCTACGCTAAAGTATCAAAAGCCGAGAAAAAGCGCTGGGCAGAGCTTGTTGAGGGCTATTTTTCGGCAGACAGAAATATCGCACTGATAATTCAGATAATTGATATTCGTCATAAGCCCACTATGGATGACTATGATATGCTCACATTCCTTTATGAGTCCAACGCGCCTTTCGTTATTGTCCTCACCAAGAAGGACAAGCTCAAAAAAACCGCTTACGAAAAGAGGATTGACGAAATTATGGACGAGCTTAAGGACTACGAAGGGGTAGAGCTGATTCCGTTTTCTGCCGTAAACGGCGTTGGACTTGATGATGTTAAACAGGTAATTGAGGAGTATATACAAGACTTGGACTAGGAGGAAATTATGGAGAAAAAACCTTTTATATCTCTCGAAAAAGCTAATGAAATAATCAAAGAAATACCCACACCTTTTCATATTTACGATGAAAAGGGTATCAGGGAAAACGCCAGAGCGCTTAACAAAGCATTCAGCTGGAACAAAGGATACAAAGAGTATTTTGCTGTAAAGGCTACGCCCAATCCTTATCTAATGCAGATTCTTCACGAAGAAGGATGCGGAATGGATTGCTCGTCATATACTGAGCTTGAGCTGACAAAAGCCTGTAATATCACGGGTGAGGACATAATGTTCAGTTCAAACGTAACTCCCGTTGAGGATATGAAGCTTGCGTATGATTTAGGCGCATATATTAACCTAGATGACTATACTCACGTTGAGTTTGTTAAGAATATTTTCCCCAAAATGCCCAAGACAATGTGCTGTCGTTATAATCCCGGCGGTGTATTTGAGCTAGCGGGCAGCGAGGATAAAGTCCAGGTTATGGATACTCCGGGCGACTCCAAGTACGGTATGACCGAGGAACAGATGGAAAAGGCGTTTTCTGAGCTCAAGGAGCTCGGTGTTGAGCACTTCGGTATCCACGCTTTCCTGGCTTCAAATACTGTTTCCAACGAGTATTATCCAGAGCTAGCGGGTATTCTCTTTGAACTCGCGGTAAGACTTCACAAAAAGACAGGCGTACATATCAGCTTTATTAACCTTTCGGGCGGTATCGGCGTTGATTATAAGCCAGAAGAGCCCGAGAGTGATATCATGTATATCGGCGAAGGTGTGCGCAAAAAATTTGAAAAAATCCTTGTTCCCGAAGGAATGGGGGATATCAAAATCTTTACAGAGCTCGGCAGATATATGCTCGCTCCCTTCGGCGCTCTTGTAGGTACTGCTATTCACGAAAAACATATTTATAAGGACTACATCGGTCTTGATGCCTGTGCTGCTAACCTTATGCGTCCCGCTATGTACGGTTCATATCATCATATTACCGTGCTGGGCAAAGAGGACGAGCCTTGCGACCATATGTATGATGTAACAGGCGGTCTTTGCGAAAACAATGATAAATTCGCGATA
>JAILPC010000217.1 GCA_024690465.1 Ruminococcus sp. | reverse complement strand
GAGCTGAATACACCGACTATGAGGATTATTGAAAATAATAATGAAGCTGTTTTTTTAATCATAATATTCGCCATAGCCTTTCCGCTCACAAATAGTCATTATTAATATTCTCTACAACCTTACCGTGGGCGTATAAGGCGTAAAGCGGCGATTAAAGTCATCGCCCGTTGCCGCTTTGCGGCAAATTGGGCGGACAACATAAATCTTAATAGTGTGAATTTTCACACTAAACATCCTTAGAAAACACGTTTAAGAAAACAGCGGGCATAATACGCCCGCTGCTGCTTATTCTTCAAAGAATTTTTCGTGGATAGCCGATACGGCTCTGTCCGCGTCTTTCTTGTTGATGAGAACCGACACCTTAATCTCGGATGTAGCAATCATCTGGATGTTAATCTGAGCGTCATAAAGCGCTTCAAACATCTTCGAAGCAACGCCCGCGTGGCTCTCCATACCCGCGCCTACGATTGAAATCTTCGCAACGTCAGTGCTGCATACGATTTCTTTAGCGCCGATGTTTTCAACATAATCGGCGAGAGCCGCTTTAGCTTCTTCGGCTCTGTCCGCGCCTACCGTAAAGGAGATATCCTTTTTGTTGTCGCGTCCGATTGACTGAAGGATGATGTCTACGTTGATGTTCTTAGCCGAGAGCTTCGAGAACAGCTTGAACGCCAGACCGGGCTCATCGGGTACTCCGATTACGGACAAACGCGCTACATCTGTATCCTTTGCAACGCCGCTGATTAACATTTTTTCCATTCTGCTTTTCTCCTTTACTATTGTTCCCGGGGCTCTGACTAAGCTTGAGAGCACCTCGAGTTCGATGTTGTATTTTTTAGCCATTTCAACCGAACGGTTGTTGAGCACCTGAGCGCCCATTGTCGCGAGCTCGAGCATTTCGTCGTAGGAAATGTCCTTGAGCTTTCTCGCGTTCTTGACCTTTCTCGGGTCAGCCGTATAAACGCCTTCAACGTCAGTGTAAATCTGGCATAAGTCAGCGTGCATAGCTGCCGCGATAGCGACGGCGGAAGTGTCCGAACCGCCGCGTCCGAGCGTTGTGATATCGTCATATTTTGACAAGCCCTGGAAGCCCGCTACGATAACGATACGCTTTTTGTCGAGCTCCTTGCGGATACGGTTGGGGATTACGCGTCTGATACGCGCCGAGGTGTAGGCTGAGCTTGTCTGGAAGCCTGCCTGCCATCCCAAAAGCGAAATAACGGGATATCCGAGCTTTTCAATCGCCATAGCGAGCAGTGAAATCGAAATCTGTTCGCCTGCCGACACGAGCATATCACGCTCGCGCTTTGAGGCGTTTGGATTAATTTCGTTGCCTTTAGCGATGAGGTCATCGGTTGTGTCGCCCTGGGCGGATACTACTACAACAACGTCATTCCCTTTGTCGTAGGTTTCGGTCACAATGCCCGCGACGTTAAACACGCGCTCAGCGTTCGCGACCGAACTGCCGCCGAATTTCTGTACAATTAAACTCATCTGATTACTCCTTTATTACCAGTGGTCAGCGGTCAGTGATCAGTGGTCAGATGTTCACGCGAAAAAGAAAATAATAGTAATTTAAGGACTTCTCCTGAGAGAAATATGCTGAGATACTGCTAAAATCTTGTTGATGAATAACTGACTGCTAAATGCTGACTGCTGACTGATTAATTACAAATCGCCGACTCTTATCTTAGAGAGCAGGTTGAGGTTTTTGGTTTTCTCCTCAAATTCTTTGATCGTCATAACGGGTGTAACGGCAGCGATGTTCGCGCCGTTGGAAATCATTGTGATGTCGTCGCCGAATATCTTCTTGAGATTATCCTCTGCCGAAGCTTCAACACGAACATACATAGCGGTCTTGCTTTCCTCGTAGGGGAGGACGTTCTCGTTGCTTCCGTCTACCCAGAAGAGGAACTTTCTTCTCTTGAGGTGTTTTACGCAGTCAACGATGTCGGCTACAACAGCGCTCGCTGTGGGCATTGAGCCCGCGCCCTTGCCGTAGAATACAACGTCGTCCGTGCAGTCGCCGCGAACCATAATGCCGTTGAACTCGTTGTCGATGTTAGCCAGCTGACTTGTTTTCTTGATAAGCATTGGCGCTACGAAGATATCGAGCTTGCCGTCGTCGAGCAGCTTAACGTCGCCGATAAGCTTGATTACGCTGCTGAGCTTTGTCGCGAATTTAACGTCCTCGAGGGTGATTTTTGTGATGCCCTCCGTATGTATGTTGTCGGGATAAACGTGCTTGCCGAATGTGAGCGAAGCGAGAATGCAGATTTTGCGCACCGCGTCGTATCCTTCGACGTCGGCTTCGGGATTGCGCTCGGCAAAACCGAGGTCCTGAGCGAGCTTGAGAGCGGAGTCAAAGTCCATTCCGTCCTCAATCATTTTGGTGAGAATGAAGTTTGTCGTGCCGTTGAGAATACCCGCGATTTCCATAACGTTGTTGGCGACTAAGCACTGGTTAATCGGACGGATAATCGGGATACCGCCGCCGACCGACGCCTCAAACAGGAAGTTGAGGTTGTTCTCCTTGGCAATCTGAAGGAGCTCAGCGCCCTTTGCCGCTACCAGCTCTTTGTTGGATGTAACAACGCTTTTGCCCGCGAGAAGCAGCTTCTTGGTATATTCATACGCGGGATGTATTCCTCCCATAACCTCAGCTACAACACGGATTTCAACATCGTTTAAAATCTCGTCAAAATCCTTTGTGAACTTCTCGGCGTAGGGGAGGTCGGGGAACTCGCGCAGGTCGAGGATTTTTTTGAGGTGAATTTCCTCTCCTACTGCTGAGTAAAGCTTCTGTTTATGTGATGTAATAATACTGGCAACACCTGAGCCTACAACTCCGTGTCCCATTATAGCAATTTCTACCATTTTACATTTCCTTTCATTCCTGTTTATTCGTCAGTTTCGGGTTTTTCTTCCTCAGACGCCTGAGTCTGAGGAGCCTCGGTTTTTTCTTCTTCGTCTCCGTCATTTTCGGTAGCCGGCTTAGTTTCTTCATCGGGTTTCGGCGCCGCCTCTGATCGGGTACGTTTTTCTGTGGCTTTCTCGTCTTCCTCGGTTGCCTTGGTCTCTTCCTCGTCATCGTCGTAGTAGCCGTTGTAGTTGTCGACATATTCGCCTGTGTCCTCGGGCATATTGTCCTTGGTATAGTAACCCAGGAACTGTCCTTCGGTGCCTTCACCTACATTATATACAGCGCCGTTTGACGGGTTGAAATTAGCCGCGATTATCGAGCCGGGCTTTGTATAAGCCTTTTGCTTTTTGCCTTCCAGATAATGCCCCATAACCTTGCTGAACAGTATGGTCGCGGTGGATGTGTTCGAAATCGTCTTCGGAGTATCAAAACCTGTCCAAACGGCAAGTGAAGCGTAGGGACTTGTTCCGCAGTACCAGGAGTCTTTGTCTTCGTCGGTTGTACCAGTTTTGCCCACGATATCCCAGCCGTCAACTCTCGCGTATGCCGCGTTTGTGTGAGCGCAGTAGGTCATATTGTAGTGGAGCAGCCTGTTCATAATATACGCTGTTTCGGGTGAATACGCTTCCTTCGGAACAGAGTCACGGTTATCTATAATAATGTTGTCGTCCGAGTCGGTTACATAGTAGTAGGTGTAGGGCTTATAGTACTTGCCGCCGTTTCCGAGGTAAGTATAAGCCGCCGCCATCTCTCTTACCGTTACGCCGCCTGTAAGACCGCCGATTGAAAGTCCGCCCGCGTTACGGCGGTCGCTTTCGTCGAGGTGTTCAAATCCCTGGAGCGTTACAACCTGATTGTAAGCAGCCTCGGGAGTTATCATATTAATCATCTGAGCCGCGGTGCAGTTTGACGACCATTCGATAGCGTCGGGGAGAAGCATATTGTGGTTTTCGTATCCGTACCAGTTGTTAGGACCCGCGATGTAGTTGCCGTCGGAACCTATCTTGTATTTCTCGAGCTTTTCGTCTTTTACAAGCGAGCTGTAGCAGATTTTGCGGCGCTCGATGGCGTAGGGGTAAGCAACTACGGGTTTGATTGAAGAACCGGGCTGAAGAACCGAGTCGGTCGCTCTGTCGAACAGCAGGTTCGAGGTTTTTTCCCTTGACGAGCCTGTAGTCGCGATTACCGCGCCGTTTAAGTCAATCAGTGTTGCCGCGCATTGCAGTCCGTCGTCGGAGTTGAGGTTCATTGCCGCGTCCTCAAGATAATTCTGCATATCCTTGTCCATAGCCGAGTAGATTTTAAGGCCTTCTGTGAACAGTTTGTCGGACGCTGCCTTTTCGCTTATGTTGTAATAAACAGCAAGGTCTTTGGTGAGGTCGTTCTGAAGTTCGTCCATATACCAGTTCTGAACCTTGGTGTTTACGGTGGTTGTCTTGTTGCTCTTCTTGAATCCGACGAACTTCAGCTTGTCGGATTCCTTGATCGCTTCTCTGTATTCATCGTCGGTAATCTTCTGTTGGTCGAGCATTTCGTACAGCACAACATCGCGTCTGGTTTTGTTTTCCTCGGGATAGGTGAGAGGATTGTACTTGCTCGGGTTCTGGGTGATGCTGGCGATTGCCGCGCACTGGGCAAGCGAGCATTTGTCGATGTTCTTGCCGAAATAAAGGTTTGCGGCTGACTGAACGCCCTGACAGTTGTTGCCGAAGTTTACGACGTTGAGGTAAGCCTCGAGTATCTCGTCCTTGGTGTACTCGGTTTCAAGCTTGAGCGCCCTTACAATCTCGCGTATCTTACGGTTGAGTGAAACTTCGTTGTCGTCGGAGATGTTTTTGATGAGCTGCTGGGTTAGCGTTGAACCGCCGTAGCTTGACTTGCCGCTGGCGAGGTTGAGCACCGCGCCGAATGTACGCGTCCAGTCAACGCCGTTGTGTTCGGGAAAACGCTTGTCCTCAATAGCTATTACCGCGTCCTTCATATGCTGAGGAATCTTTTTGAAATCAACCCACACACGGTTTTCGGAGTCGTACAGCGACTGGTATTTCGAGAAGTTTCCCTTGCTGTTCTTAACATAGATAAAGCTGGTCTGGTTTACAGACTTCGCCTTGAGGTTGATACCTGTGGGCTCGTTGGCTATGCTGACAATATAGACCGTGAGCGAAATGCCGACGATTACTCCCGCGGATATTATTACCATCAGCGCCGTAAACAAAGCCCTTCCTATCGCCTTCATTACCCTTTTTACAGGGTGCTTTGAACTGTCAAGAACAATGTTGTGGTCGGTAAATTTACTGATGTCTGTTTCACGCATAAGATTATCACCTTACTTCTGAGACAACACTTTTTTCGCCGCGTTTTCGCTGCGCGGTGCTGTCATAAAACTTCTGATAGCAATCTGCTTTTTTGCATAATAGCACATACTAATACACTATTCTCTGCTATTATAACATAAGTGTATTAAAAAATAAACCTTTTGAACATAATTTTTTATTTTATTTATGAATAACGGGGCAATACACGCGAAAACTTATATTGAGGTGTATTGTGATGAAAAACGTTGTAAAAATAATTCTTTATTGTGTGATGGGAGTTTACGCGGTGCTTGGCGTCGCGAAGGTGACGGGAGACGCGTTCTCGCTGCCCGAAACGCCTGTTGAGATGATTATGTCCGCCGAGCGTACGAGCGAAACACAGGCGGAAACCGAGGCGGGATTTATCGTGAAATCAGTAGGCGGAAAAGTCGCCGTCGAGGATATTTCCACGGGAAAAATTGTGCGCGCGACCGACACAAGGGTTTCGCTTCTGCCCGAAAAAGACCGCGCTCAGCTCAGGGACGGAATTGTGATTAAAAGCAAATCCGAGCTGAGGAGCGTTCTCGAGGATTTATGCAGTTAGGGTAACTCCCGTTACCCTGGGACAATCGCCAAAAAGTGAATAAAACCTGCCATTTAGCATTGACTATTTCACCCTGTTATAGTAAAATAAATTATATACGTATAGTGAGTAATTGTGTGCAAAATTTCTTTTACCGAAAGGGTGATACATAATGATTTCAACAGTAATCAACGAACAGCTCGGAATAAAATACCCGATTTTTCAGGGCGGTATGGCATGGGTAGCCGACGCTTCACTCGCGGCAGGAGTAAGCAACGCGGGCGGCCTCGGACTTATCGCCGCGATGAACTCCAACGGCGAACAGCTCCGCGCTGAAATAAAGAAGTGTAAGGAGCTCACCGACAAGCCCTTTGGAGTAAATATAATGCTTATGAGCCCATTCGCCGACGAGGTTTCGGACGTCGTTGTCGAGGAGGGCATCAAGGTCGTTACCACAGGCGCGGGCAATCCTGGTAAATATATGGACAAGTGGATTGCCGCGGGAATCAAGGTTATCCCCGTTGTTCCGTCAACAGCGCTCGCCCGACGTATGGAAAAGCTCGGCGCCTTCGCGGTTATCGCCGAGGGCGGAGAGAGCGGCGGTCACGTCGGCGACCTCACGACAATGGCGCTTGTTCCCCAGGTTGTTGACGCTGTAAGTATCCCCGTTATCGCCGCGGGCGGTATTGCTGACGGTCGTCAGGTTGCCGCGAGCTTTATGCTCGGTGCTTCGGGCATTCAGGTGGGCACACGATTCCTCGTTGCGACTGAATGTACAATTGCTCAGGAATATAAGGACAAGATTTTAAAGGCTAAGGACATTGACACGGTAGTTACAGGCAAGCGTCTCGGTCATCCCGTAAGATGTATCAAGTCAAGCTATACAAGAGAGTACACAAAGATGGAGTATGATTCCACAACCTACTCCGACGAGGAGCTCGAGGCTAAAGGCGCGGGCGTACTTCGTCTGGCGGCTCGTGAGGGCGACGTCAGGAACGGTTGTGTGCTCGCGGGGCAGGTAGCTTCAATGGTTACCAGGGAAGAGCCCGCAAAGGACATTATCGAGGATTTGTTCAGCAAGGCTGAGGAAGTATTGGGCGGTGCCGCGAAATGGGTAAAATAGCGTTAGTTTTTTCGGGACAGGGCGCTCAGTATGTCGGAATGGGCAAGGAGCTCTGCGAAAACAGCAGCGCCGCAAAGGCGGTTTTCGACACAGCTGACAGTATCCGTCCCGAAACATCAAAGCAGTGCTTTGACTCAACAATTGAGGAGCTTTCCGTAACGGTCAACACACAGCCCTGCGTGTTCACAGCCGACCTCGCGGCGGCGAGAGCCGTAGCCGAAAAGGGCATAAAGCCTGACTGCGCCGCGGGTTTTTCGCTCGGCGAAATCGCCGCTGTAGCGTTCGGCGGGATGCTCAGCGACGAAGAAGCGTTCAGGCTTGTCTGCAGACGCGGCGAGCTTATGGATAAGGCGGCTAAGCAGAACCCGGGGACAATGCTCGCGGTTATGAAGCTTTCCGCCGATAAAATTGAGGAAATCTGTTCGCAGTTTGACAATACATATCCCGTAAATTACAATTCTCCCGCTCAGACTGTTGTCGCGACAAGCGAGGAGAACGCCGAACCTTTGGCACAGGCGTTTGCCGACGCGAAGGGCAGAGCGAAGAGGCTCGCTGTGAGCGGCGCGTTCCACTCTCCGTTTATGTCACAGGCGGCAGACGGACTTCTGGAGTATATGCAGGACATTGAGTTTAATAAACCCGAGATACCCGTGTACTCAAACCACACCGCCAAGCCCTACGAGGGTGATTACAAGGCGCTTTTAAAAGCTCAGATTGAGAACCCCGTGCGCTGGCAGACAATCGTTGAAAATATGATAGAGAGCGGCGTTGATACCTTTATCGAGGTCGGCGTAGGCAAAACCCTCACAGGTCTTATCAAGCGCATCAACAGCGACGTCAAGGCAATCAAGGTAGAGAACTTAGCTGATTTGGAAGCTTTGGATATTTAAAAGGAGTAACACTATGAATTTTTCAGAAAAAACAGCCGTAATTACAGGCGGCTACAGCGGAATAGGCAGAGCGGTTGCCGAGAAGCTCGCGTCCAAGGGCGCGGATATAGCTCTCGTCGGAATCGGCAGAGACGAGGACAAGCAGGCTGCTGTTGAGGCGGTTAAGGCTCTCGGCGTTAAGGTTGAAGCTTATGACTGCGACGTAAGCGATTTTGCCGCAGGTGAGGCTGTAGTAAAGCAGATTATCGAGGAATTCGGCAAGATTGATTTTCTTATAAACAACGCGGGCATCACACGCGACAAGCTTATGCTCAATATGACTGAGGACGAGTTTGACGCTGTTATCAACGTTAACCTCATGGGTACGTTCAATATGACAAAGCACGTTTACAAGCCCTTTAGTCGTCAGCGCAGCGGCAGAATCGTGAACCTCGCGTCAATCGTCGGACTTAACGGCAACGCGGGACAGGCAAATTACTGCGCGTCCAAGGCGGGCGTTATCGGTATGACAAAAGCAGTGGCGAAAGAGCTCGCCGCGAGAAACGTAACCGTAAACGCTGTTGCTCCGGGTTATATCGACACACCTATGACTCAGGCTCTGTCCGATAAGGTCAAGGACGAAATCGCTTCTATGATTCCTATGAAGCGCCGCGGACTGCCCGAGGACGTCGCGAACGTAATTGCGTTTCTCTGCAGCGATTACGCTTCCTATGTAACAGGCGAAGTCATCCGTGTAGACGGCGGCATTGCGATGTGATTTTGCTCCTTTGGCTAAATGAGCTGTCAGCGCAGCTGACTGAGGATTGTATAAATTGGGTGTGGACGAAGCCCACCCTTTACTAATCACTGACCACTAGTCACTGATCACTAGATTGAAAGGTTGAAATATTATGAGCAGACGAGTAGTTGTAACAGGTCTGGGCGCCGTTACACCCGTAGGCAACGACATTCCCACGATGTGGAAGAATATGCTCGACGGCGTGTGCGGTATCGACAAAATCACAAAGTTCGACACCGAGGGACTCGCCGTTAAAATAGCGGGCGAAGTAAATGACTTTGACCCGACAACAGTAATTGAAAAAAGAGATGTACGCAAGACGGATATGTACACGATTTTCGCTCTCGCGGCTGCTAAAGAGGCGGTCGAGGACAGCGGCATTATCGGAACTGTCGAGCCGAAACGTCTCGGTTCGTACATAGGCGCGGGTATCGGCGGTCTGTATTCATTTGTCGAGAACACACAGGCGCTCCTCGAGAAAGGACCGCGCAAGGTGAGTCCTCACTTTATTCCCAAAATGATAGGCAATATAGCGACAGGACAGATTGCGATTAAATATGAGGCAAAAGGTCCCAGCCTTTCGACAATGTCGGCGTGCGCTTCGGGCTCCAACTCTGTTGGCGAGGCGTTCCACGCGGTTAAGGACGGTTATGCGGACGCGGTTATCGCGGGCGGCGCGGAGTGCGTTGTACATCCGCTGACTATCGCGGGCTTCTCAAATATGAAGGCGCTCTCTACACAGGAAGACCCAAAGAAAGCCTCAATCCCGTTTGATGTAAAGCGCGACGGCTTTGTAATGGGCGAAGGCGCGGGTGTGCTAATTCTTGAGGAATACGAGCACGCAAAGGCGAGAGGCGCCAGGATTTACGCCGAAATGGTAGGCTACGGCAACACATGCGACGCTCACCATGTTACCGCTCCCGACCCCGAGGGCGAAGGACTTGCCGAAGCTATCCGCATTGGCTTTAAAGAGGGTAACGTTACAGACGACGATGTTGTTTACCTCAACGCTCACGGCACATCAACACCTATGAACGACAAGACCGAGACTATGGCTGTCAAAGCCGCTCTCGGACAGAAGGCGTACGATATCAGCATAAGCTCCACCAAGTCTATGACAGGTCATATGCTCGGAGCTACTGGCGCGGTTGAAGCTATTGTGGCGGTTCTCGCGGTGAACGAGGGCAAAATTCCGCCCACAATCGGCACAGACGAGGTTGACCCCGAGTGCGACCTTGACTACACAATAGGCAAGGCTCGCGAAAGAGAACTTACGGTTTCGGCGAGCACAAACCTCGGTTTCGGCGGTCACGACACCTGTCTGGTATTCAGGAAAATTTAAGAGAGGTACACGTTATGATAGATATTGAAACTCTGAAAGAATATATAAAGGTTCTCGAGGACAGTTCTCTGACTTGCATAGAAATTTCCGACGAAGAGGACAGTATCCGCCTTGAGAGAGAGCTTTACTCTCCCGATGATTTTGCCGCAGCGGCAGGAGCGCAGACAATTTCGTCCGCCGCTAAACAGTCTGCTGTACACTCTGACAGCGGTGTTTCAATCAAGAGCCCTATGGTCGGCGTGTTCTACGCTGCTCCGTCTCCCGACAAGCCTGCTTTCGTAAGTGTGGGCGACAGAGTAGAGAAGGGACAGGTAGTCTGCATTATCGAGGCTATGAAGATTATGAACGAAATCACAGCCGACAAGAGCGGCACAGTATGTGAAATCCTCGTTGACAACGGCGACGTTGTAGAGTTTGACCAGCCGCTGTTCAAGCTGAATTAATAGGTGATATTATGTTAAATCAGGAAGAAATAAAAAAAATTATCCCGCACCGCGACAATATGCTGCTCGTTCAGGAAGCGGAGAAGATAGACGACACAACCTCGTTCGGCAGATATACTGTCAGCGGCGACGAGTTTTTCCTCAAGGGGCATTTCCCCGGGAACCCCGTTGTTCCGGGTGTTATCCTCTGCGAAATGATGGCTCAGTCCAGCTGCGTTATGCTTGCCGACAAGTGTACGGGCAAAACTCCGTATTTTACCAAAATGGACAACGTAAAATTCAAGGGTATGGTCAAACCCGGCGACACACTCGAGACAACTTGTACCCTCACACGTTCGCGCGGGAATTTCTATTTCATCAGCGCTAAGGGCAGCGTTAACGGCAAGCTCTGTGTAAGCGCGGACTTCAGCTTCGCGCTTATCTAAAAACTATCTGGAAGTGACGTAATGTTTAGTAAAATTCTCGTAGCCAACCGCGGAGAAATAGCGGTAAGAATAATACGCGCGTGCCGTGAAATGGGCATTTCAACAGTCGCAATCTATTCGACTGCCGACAAAGAAGCTATGCATGTTCAGCTCGCTGATGAGAGCTACTGCGTAGGCGGCGCAAGGGTTGCGGACAGCTACCTCAATATGCCCGCCATCCTCACGGCGGCTGTCGCGAGCGGAGCTCAGGCTATCCACCCCGGCTACGGGCTTTTATCCGAAAACGCGAAGTTTGTAAAGCTTTGCGAGGAATGTAATATCGAGTTCATCGGTCCTTCGTCCGAGATGATTAACCTGCTCGGCGACAAGGACATGGCGCGCAAAACCATGCGCGCGGCAGGTGTGCCCGTTACACCGGGTACGGACGTGCTTGAGGATGTCGAGAGCGCGAAAATACTTGCCGAAGAGGTTGGCTATCCTCTGCTCATCAAGGCTCGCTCAGGCGGCGGCGGACGCGGTATAAGGCTTGTAAACTCCGCCGAAGAATTTGAAACAGCTTATAACAACGCTTACTCCGAGGCGGAGTCCGCTTTCGGCGACGGCGCGCTTTACATAGAAAAATTCGTAAATCCCGTAAAGCATATCGAAATGCAGCTGCTATGTGACAAGCACGGCAACGCGATTTGTCTCGGCGAGCGTGAGTGTTCTGTCCAGAGACACAACCAGAAGCTTATCGAGGAGAGCCCTTCGCCGTCAATCTCGCCCGAAACACGTCAGGCGATGACCGAGGCGGCGATTAAGGCGGCTCATGCCGTCAGCTACAACTCCGTCGGTACGGTTGAGTTCCTTTATGATATGAACGGCAACTTCTACTTTATGGAGATGAACACAAGGCTCCAGGTTGAGCACGGCGTTTCCGAAATGGTTACGGGTATGGACATCGTCCAGTGGCAGATAAGAGTTGCCGCGGGTACCGAGCTTTCCAGAACACAGGACAGCGTCTACACCCACGGCCATGTAATTGAGTGCCGTATCAACGCCGAGGACCCCGACCACAACTACCGTCCGAGCTGCGGCAAGATTTACGGTCTGCATATTCCGGGCGGTTCATTCGTGCGCTTTGATACCGCGCTTTATCAGGATTATGAGATTCCGCCGTTTTATGATTCGATGATAGGCAAGCTTATCGTCCAGGGACGTACGCGTGAGCTGGCGATAAGAAAAATGAAGATGGCGCTTTCGGAGCTCTCAATCAGAGGAATTATCGTTAACCGTGACCTTATGATTGATATACTGTCCGAGAAGGAGTTTATAGACGGCTCCTACACCACTGACTTTATGGCGGATTTTGAGAAAAGAAGATATTATCAGGATAATAGGATTTGAGGATTTAAGGGAATTGTCAAATAACCGTGAACACTGATTTCTGAATCCTGCATCCTGAAATGAGGAAATATTTATGGATTTGTTTGCATTTATAAAACCTAAAAACGAGCTTGAACAGTCGGCGGAAACCGACGTTAAAAAACCCTATGTACCCGACGAAATGTGGGAGAAATGCCCCGAGTGCGGCACGCTCCTGCTCACTACCGACGTCGAGGAGAACTGTCAGGTATGCTCCAAGTGCAACTACCACTTCCGCATAAACGCGAGAAAGCGTATCGCTATGACAGCCGACAAGGACAGCTTTGTCGAGATGGACGCGGAGCTCGTGAGCGATAATATTATTGATTTCCCGGGCTACGACGAAAAGCTAGAGAAGAGCAAAAAGAGCTCCAGAGAGAACGAGTCGGTTATCTGCGGTACATGCAAAATCGGCGGAATTGACGTTGTAATCGCTAGCATGAACGCCGAGTTTATGATGGGTTCAATGGGCTCTGTTACAGGCGACAAGATTACGCGCGCGTTTGAGTACGCGACAGAGCACAGCCTGCCGATTATCGTGTTTACCGTTTCGGGAGGCGCGAGAATGCAGGAGGGTATAATCTCGCTTATGCAGATGGCTAAGACCTCGGGCGCCGTAAAGCGCCACAGCGACGCGGGCCTTTTGTATATCACGGTGCTCACCGACCCGACATCTGGCGGAGTAACGGCGTCGTTCGCTATGGAGGGTGACATCATACTCGCCGAGCCCAGGGCGCTCATTGCGTTCGCGGGACCGCGCGTTATCGAGCAGACTATCCGTCAAAAGCTCCCTCGTGACTTCCAGACAGCGGAGTTTGTACAGGACAAGGGCTTTGTTGACAGAGTTGTCGACAGACGCAAGATGAAGAAAGTGCTGACGGATTTGCTCAGAATTCATAACTACGGGGAGGCGGAAATATGAGTGCGTATGATAAGGTACTGGCCGCGCGCGACACAAAAAAGCCGACCTCCAGGGATTATATAAAGGCGATGTTCGGCGAAAGCTTTATTGAGCTCCACGGCGACCGCAGCTACGCGGACGACAAGGCTGTTATCGGCGGCGTCGGAATGCTTAACGAAATGCCTGTTACCGTTATCGGTATCGAAAAGGGCAGGAACACAATGGAGCGTATGGAGCGCAACTTCGGCGCGGCTCATCCCGAGGGCTATCGCAAGGCTCTCAGGCTGATGAAACAGGCCGAAAAGTTCCACCGTCCCGTGCTGTGCTTTGTTGACACAAGCGGTGCGTTCTGCGGCATAGGCGCCGAGGAGCGCGGTCAGGGACACGCGATCGCTACAAACCTTATGGAGATGATGACGCTCAAAACTCCCGTGCTTTCGATATTTATCGGCGAAGGCGGTTCGGGCGGAGCTATCGCGCTGGCGGTAGCGGACGAGGTCTGGATGATGGAAAACGCCGTCTATTCGGTAATCTCTCCCGAGGGCTGCGCGAGCATTCTGTGGAAGGACAGCTCCAAGGCGGCTGAGGCTGCCGAGGCGCTCAAGATGACGGCTCAGGATTTGTTTGATCTCGGAGTCGTTGAGCGTATTCTGCGTGAGCCGACCGCAGGCGACCGAAAGATGTTCGAGAGTTTAAAGCTGCTTATCTGCCGTACGTTCGAGAAAAATCTCGCTGTCCCCGTTGACCAGCTCACCGACCTGAGATATCAGAGGTTTAGGAAAATAGGGAAGGTTAAGTAATCAGTGGCTAGTGATTAGTGATTAGTTAATCGTTAACAAACAAATAAATGTATCAGCAGAACATCTCTCGGGAGAAGTTCTGCTGTTTCTTTTTTGCGGCTTTTGCCTGAATAACTGCCCACTAACCACTGCCCACTGACCACTGCTTTTTATTCTTTGAATAAAAACTCAACTTTGCTCAATAATAGGGTAGAGGTGATTTTATGTTATATAACGATATGCCGAAGGATTTTGAGATGTCGCTTGCACAGAATTTCTGCGCTATGAAGTACGTCAGCGAGCTGCCGCCCAGAAAGCAGAGACGTGTTATCGACAAGGCAAAAAAACTGAAAACGCAGGACGAAGTTCGCGATTACATTATCGAGCTCGCCGGCAATCTGAAAGTTTGATAATTTGCAATTAGTAATTACAGGCGACCATAAGGTCGTCTGTTTATCTTTTGATAGGAAAGCACAACAAACTGTATAAAATAATTATACATAGAGTAATATTTCTTAAGCGTTGATATTAAGGTATCTCCTATCAAAGAAAAAATTTATATTGCCCGCTCAGTAGCACGCTGCGCGCGCACGAGCGAAGTAGCGTTGCGACTGCCGCCTGCGGCGGATTAAAGGAGCAATCGCGCTCTCCAAAATAAGGAGTTGAAGGAGTGCGCTCCAAGCGCTCCGCACAACGACTATATTTTGGTGAGGGAAAATACGAAAGCGGACGCGCTTTCTTGTTTCATGTTAGTTTTTCATTTACATTAATAAATCGCTGTGTTATAATCTCCTCAAAGAAAAGAGGCTTTAGATATGCGAAGAATTATTTGCTTAACCGCCATAATACTTATTTTTGCTGTATTTTCAGGGTGCGGAATGGGATATGAACTGTTAAAAGCTTGCTATAAATATGAAGGTCAGGCGCCTGTGATAAAGGAAAACTGGGGAATAACAATTCCTTCGGATGGCGAGGAATTATACTACGGAATGCTTGAGTCGATTTTCGGCGATGGACCGCGCTATACGGTGCTTCAGTACAGCGATAACAAAAAGCTCGAGAACGCGTTTGGATGGGGTGAAGCGGACGAAAGTGACATTGAGGAAGTTACCGAACACCTTGATTTTCTGGATAAACATACGGATGAAAAAATCCCCCAAAAACTGATACCTGACTTTTCCGAGCTTAAGATGTGTAAAACGACCAAGGACGAAGGCGATGATTTTATCTGGATTTTTTATGATGAAAACACAAGCAGATTGTATATAGTTGAATATTTCTTATAGATTTAAGAAAACGGTCAGGACTAAAAATCCTGACCGTTTAACTTATCACTTACTGCTTACCACTGAATTAATACGCCGCCATAAGCGGGTTGAAATCGTTCTTGGCGTTGCGCTCAACCTCACTGATATATTCGATAGCTTTGCCGCAGCCGAGAATTACGCAGTCTTCGGGGGTTTCGGCGGTTTTCACCTTGATTTCGAGCGCGTCCTCAATCAGCTTGTCGAAGCCTTCAATATTTGCGAGACCGCCCGTGAGGATAATTCCGTCGGTGTAAATATCGCCTACGAGCTCGGGCGGAGTTTCCTCGATAACGTCCTTGATAATGTTGATGATTTCAACCGCGGTGTCCTTGAGAATACCCATAACCTCTGTCGCGGTTACGTCAACGAAACGTGGCAGACCGCTCAGCACGTCACGTCCCTTAACGCGGAAACCGACTTCCTTTTCAACAGGAATAAGTCTGCCGATTGTACGCTTGCACTTTTCCGCCATTGGGTTGCCGATGATGAGTCCGTGCTCACGGCGCATATATTTTACGAAGTCGTCGTCCATTTTGTTGCCGCCGATTTTGACGGTTTTGCTCACGGCGATACCGCCGAGCGAAAGAACTCCCGCGCTGCAGGTGCCCGCGCCGAGGTTAACCACCATAGTTCCGTGCGCGCCCATAATATCGGCTCCCGTGCCCATAGCGGCAACCTTTGTGTTTTCAATCAGATACACACGTCTTACGCCGTAGCTCGAAATCGCGTTAACAACAGCGCGCTTTTCAACCTCGGTAATATCACCCGGAATCTGCGCCACAACGCGCGGCATAATTACCTTGCCCGTGTAAACCTGCTTGATTAAAATATTGAGCATATCCTCTATGAGCAGCGATTGGTCGATAACGCTGTCCTTAATCGGGAACTCCGCGCTGATACTGTCGGGAGTTTTGCCGAGCATAGCGTACGCCTCGTCGCCCACAGCGATAATCTTGTTTTCCGCGACGTTGTACGCCGCGACGCTCGCCTCGTCGAGAACCTTTCCTTTTTTATCAATAAACAGCCTTGTGCGGCTTGTGCCTAAATCAATAGCAATATCCAAATCAGACACCCCTTCCGATTTCCATTATATTCTATAATTCTCTATTTTTCAAGTTATTATTTTGGCGCAAACTGTCGCGCAGCAGATTTTTTTCGCGCCCGCTTTTCTGAGTATTCTGCAGCATTCGCCGAGCGTATGACCCGTAGTTATTATATCGTCAATCACAAGAATATTATGCCCTTTTATTATGTCGGTATTAAGCGCTTTGTATACACCCTTGACATTGTCGCGCTTTTCAAGTCCTGACAGAGTGTGCTGAGGCAGGTTTTCCTTGTGTTTGATAAGCAAATCCCTGTACGGAATGTCTGTTATCTCCGAGAGTTTTTTGCCGAGCAGCTTTGACTGGTTGTAGCCGCGTTCCTTCAGCTGATTTTTGTGCATAGGAACGCAGGTTATATAATCAAAGCTTATGTCCTTATACGCTTCACTCACGGCGCGGTTAATCTGTTCCGCGAGCTTTTCGGCATATTCTCGGTGTCCGCGGAACTTGAAGCTTTTCACGCTTTCCGCGAAAATGCCCGTGTACGAGAACGGAGCCGTACAGAGGTATCCGCCGACAGCGCTGCATTCTCTTATTGTTTCGGGAAATTCCCTGCCGCATTTTTCACATGCGCATTTGCCGACGCTCACGACGTCGCCGCAGTACGGACAGTGTTCGGGAAAGAATGCCGCCGCGACAAGCTTTTTGAACTTACTCATCGTCAGGCTCCGATATAAAATATTTCAGACCGCTGTAGCGTTTGTTTTTGTGATTGTTGTTAATCATTTTTCGGATTATCTCCTGACTGCCCACAATTATCATCAGCTTTTTAGCGCGTGTGACCGCTGTGTAAAGCAAATTGCGGTACATAAGCATAGGCGAGCCTCTGTATAACGGCATAATTACCGCCTCAAACTCGTTGCCCTGACTTTTGTGCACGGTAGTCGCGTATGCATGGTCTAGGTCGTTCGCAAAGTCAAAATCATAGCTCGCGACTCTGTCGTCATAGCGGATTTTGATGGTTCGCGAGCGCTTGTTTATGCTTTCGATAACGCCTATTTCGCCGTTGAAAACGCCTTCGCCTGTTTCGTCGTTGTCCTTTACCCAGAGCAGGTCATAGTTGTTTTTGGTCTGCATAACCTTGTCGCCCTCGCGCAAAACACGCTTGCCGACTGTAATTTCATTCTTTTCGGGGTCAGCAGGATTTATGACCTCCTGGAGCGCCGTGTTCAGCTCTGTAACTCCGAGCTCGCTCTTGCGTCCCGGAGCAAGCACCTGAATATCCCTGAGCGTATCATAGCCGTAGGCGTTCGGCAGACGCGTTGACGCGAGGCTGATAACCGTTTTTTCGATTATGTTCTTGTTGTCGGAGCTGAGAAAGAAGAAGTCCTTGTTTCTCACACCCAACTCGGGCATTTCGCCGTTAACGATTTTGTGAGCGTTGGTGACGATCAGACTCTCCATTGACTGGCGGAAAATCTCGTTGAGCTGAACAACGGGGACAATATCGGTAGTGATGAGGTCGTCGAGCACATTTCCCGCGCCGACAGACGGCAGCTGGTTGCTGTCGCCCACGAGAATAAGGCGGCAGCCGAGCGGCAGAGCCCTCATAACGCTCTCGAAAAGCTGAGCGTCAACCATACTTACCTCGTCGATAATCAGCGCGTCACACTTGAGTGTGTTGCGCTCGTTGTGTCTGAATTCGGGCAGGTCGTCCTTGTTCCACGCGACCTCAAGCAGGCGGTGGATTGTCTTTGCTTCTTCGCCTGTAACATCGCTCATACGCTGAGCCGCGCGCCCCGTGGGAGCGCATAGCAGAACCTTTTGCCCCTTGTTTTTGAGTATTTTTATAATAGCGTTAAGAGTTGTTGTTTTACCCGTTCCGGGACCGCCTGTGAGTATCAGCAGTCCCTTTGACAGCGCCTCGGTTATCGCTTTGCGCTGAAGTGACGCGTATTTTATGTGGTTATAGTCCTCAATCGCCTTTACGTTTTCGTCAATATCCTCAATCTGAGCGGCAGGAAAGCGCAGCATCATTTTTATTCTCGCCGAAATATATCCCTCGCAGTTGAACATCGCGGCGTCAAAAATGTAGTCGCGGTTGTCAGCGCTGTATCTGATAAGCGATTTATCATCGCAGAGTTCGTCCAGCGCGGACTGTGTCTGTTCCGTGGACACTCTGAGAAACGCCGCTGTTGTTTCGATGAGCTTGTCCTCGGGCAGACATGTGTGACCGAGCCCTTTGTTGTGGTTCAGCACATAGGCGATTCCCGCGCGCACACGGAGCCTGTCGTCGTACTCTCTGCCCAGCTGCATAGCGATATTGTCAGCTTTTTCAAAGCTTATGCCAAAATCGCCGTCTGACAGGGCATAGGGGTTGTTTTTAATCTCCTCAATCGAATGTGAGCCGAACGATTTGTAAATTCTGACAACATTTGACGGTGAAATGTCGTACTTCAGAAGATACATCAGAAGCTCTCGTAAATCAACGCTCTCGCGCAGCTGCTTGCTTATTTCTGTTGCCTTTTTGAGCGAGATACCTTTGATTTTTGCCACGCGCTGAGGCTCATTTTCGAGCACCTCGAGGGTGTTCGCGCCGAACTGCTCAACAAGCCGCGAGGCGGTTGAGGGACCTATTCCTTTGACAGAGCCTGAGCTCAGATATTTTAATATGCCCGCGATATCGTCGGGCATACTTTTTTCATAGGCGGTAACAGAGAACTGCATTCCGTATGTGGAGTGCGGTCTGAAGCTTCCGATAAGGCGCACGCTGTCACCCGCGTAAACGTCGGGCATAATGCCGACCGCGGTGGTGTTGTCATCGTCGTCAAGCTCGATAACGGTGTAGCCGTTAGACTCGTTACGGTATATTATTGTTTCAACAGCGCTTTCAATCTCCAGAAGCTCGTTGTTTTCCATATTTTTTCACCAAGATAATTATACTACATAGGCTGTAAATTATCAAATTTCAATTTTGTTAATCCTGTCCTTGAGCTCGTCTTTTGTGCACAGCTCAATAAACGGATAATCGCCGCAGACAAGGCGGCATAGCTTGCGGGTACATTCGTCCATATCGCAGTCGAGCGCAATCACCCTGTCTGGCGCGTGACGTCCCATCCAAAGAACCTTTTGAGCGGCGCGCCGCAAAAGATACTCCGCGTCTTCCTGTCCTTTTTTAATCGGTTCAATAAGTATAATTTCGCTGTCGCTTTCCGGTTTGCTGAGTCCGCGGGCAATACCGCGGCAAACGCCGCACACACCGATAAGCGCGAAAAAAATAAGTATAATCATACCGAACAGATACATAATATCACCTCGGTATAGTTTATTTTTTTATAAATATTTTGTGATGAATATTTAAGCGCGCGCGGGAGAAAATACTAACAGTTGAGAGGTGATAACAATGGTTGACAATTCATACGCGAATCAGTGCATACGCTGCACTGTGGAAAGCTGCAGATATCACAACAACGAGCGCGATTACTGTTCGCTCGACACGATTTCGGTCGGCACACATGAGAGCTGTCCCACTGACACCCAATGTGTTGACTGCGAAAGCTTTGAGGCAAAATAATAACGGACAGCATTATGCTGTCCGTAATCTACATATTAATGTCAATTAATAAAGATTGTCAATGATATTGCCTACATCCTCTGTTTCGAACGGGACGGTTTCGGAACCTGTCAGACAATCCTCTACATCATATTTGATTGTATTAAACTCGGGAGCTAAATATTCTTTCATAAATCGAGTCCTCCTAATAAATGTAGAGCCCAAATGCCCAATAAACTGTAATCATTGTACCACGATGTTGACAAAAATGCAATAGTATTTTTGAAAATTTATTTAAAAAAATGTAATTTGTCAGATTTGCACAGAAAAAATAAGCGGGCAGCCGAAGCTGCCCGCAGTTTTAATGATTAATTACGGCCACTCTGTGAGTCCGTTATAACCCTGTCCGCCGTTTTCGCCCTGAGCGGGATCGTCGCCTGATGCAAGCAGACAATCCTCGACGTTGTATTTAACCTCTTCAAATTCAGGTCTTAAATATTCTTTCATTAGGTTTACTCCTCTTATTCAGATTAAGCTACAGTATAAACTATGCCGGGCTTGTCGCCGTCATATGTAGCATAATAGTAAGTTGTTCCAAGTTTTGTTTCAACATAGAATCTGGCAAGAACACATTTGCCTGCGGGGATGTTGTTTACGCCGAAGGTTACATATGAGTAATCCTTGCTGCCGTCACCGTAATCGCCTGCAGCTGCGCAAGTTGTGCCCTTACAGCTGAATTTAGCAACAGCGGGTGTTAAGTTGGGAAGTGCTGCCTCAGCTTCTGCCTTGGATTTGCTTGACTTTGTAACTACATAACCGTAATCTACAACATTCTTGTCATTAAGAATGTTCTTGGAAATAGCTGTTACGAAACGGATGTCGCTAGCGTCTGTCTTCTCCTGGATACCGAGCATCTCGAGACCCTTGAAGTTAGCTATTGTGCCGAATGTGTCGTCAGCAGCCTTAGCTATGGGAGCAGCGATTTCTCCCTCTAATACATCAGCAGCCGTCCAAGTCTTAACTGTGTTGGAATCTGCGTCATAGTAGTAACCGATAGCCTCTGCGTTATAAGCAGCGTTGGGATCCTGTGCGCCTGCGCCGTTGTTGAATACCATACCGGAAACAGTAGCGTCGAGCTCAGCTGTGTACTGATACTGATTGTACTCATTCTTCTCGCCCTTAGTCATTTCAACGCCGGGCCATGTTGTGAGGTCTTTGTTGTCAGCAGTCCAAGCGTGAACATAAACCTTATCCCAGCCGTGAACGTCTGAGTAAAGGATAGTAACCTTTGTTGCAGGTGCTGTAGCCTCTGTAGCCTCTGTAGCCTGAGTAGCTTCTGTTGTAGCCTGTGTAGCCTCTGTGGGCTCGGGTGTTACGTCTGCAAGATAAATGCAGCCATACCACCAATCTTCGCCGCCGTTAGCTGCGGGACGGAAGTAAATGTCATATGTGCCGTCAGCAGCAACAACATAGTTGTTATCATTGCCGTCGGGATACCATTTAGGCTCGAAGCCCTGAATGCTTCCGTTTGTCTCTACAACCTTGAGCTCATCGTTCTTTTTGAG
>JAILPC010000207.1 GCA_024690465.1 Ruminococcus sp. | reverse complement strand
CATAAGGCTTCACCTCAGCTTAATTATATATTTAAATCAGATTATTTGCAATATATTTTTCAAAATGACTGTATGTGTCACAAGAAAGCGCGCGCAGCGTGCTGCTGAGCAGACAATACAAATCATTTTTGCTCTGTAGAGCAAAAAGACAGCCCGAAGGCTGTCTCTGATCAAAGCATTTTCTTCTTTTTGAGTATAAACATCGTAATAATACAGATTATAAGCGTGATAACACACACGATTCCGAAGCCGTGAACGGTACCCGCGAACGGAAGCCACTTGAGGTTCATTCCGTAAATACCCGAAATAACCGTCGGAATAGCCATTACAAGTGTGATAGAGGTGAGGTATTTCATCACGTTGTTCAGCCTGTTGTCCATAACCGCCGAGATAAGCTCTCGGGTGGAGTCAATGATGTTACGGTAAATCGTAGCCATCTCAATAGCCTGTGTGTTCTCAATGATTGTGTCCTCAATCAGTTCCTCGTCCTCGGGGAACTTGTTGGTTCTCTTGAGGCGGGTGATTACCATGTTGTTCGCTCTGAGCGAGGTCACAAAGTATACGAGCGACGACTCGAGCTCATGCAGAGAGTAGATATCGGTGTCGAGCGTGCCCTTGCCAGCGCGTTCTTCAATGTCGGTTCTTGCCTTGTCGATGTTGCGAAGGTCATAGAGGTAGAGTCTCGATATACTGTAGAGAATATGATACACAAAGCGCATTTTCTTCTTTGTGCTGAAATTGCGCATTTTGTAGCGCAGGTTTCGCTCAAAAATCTCAATCTCCTGACGGCACACGGTAATAACCGCGTCGTCCGTGAGGATAATACCGAGAGGAATTGTGGTGTAGTATTCCTCGTCGTTGCGGATTTCGGTAATCGGAATATCGACAAGAATAAGTGTGTATTTGTCCTCAAACTCAATACGCGAGCTTTCCTCATCATCCAGCGCGGCTACAAGGTCGCTGTAGTCGATTCCGTAATGGTCAACAATATGCTGGTTTTCCTCGGCGTCGGGAGCCACAAGCTTTATCCACACATCGGGTTGAATCTCGTTTATCTCGTTAAGTACGCCGCCGTTTGTTTTGTAAATATTCAGCATCTAACCACCTCGTCTCGGATTACAGGAAATCATTCTTTATTTTACAACTTTTTTTCAAGATAATCTATAGTCAATTTCGCCCAATATAGCCAAGGCGCGACAAAATTTTTAATTTACATTGATTACACAGATTTCGGGAGGGTTATAGAACCTCGGAACGAAAAACTCGTTCCCAAGTCCGCCCGATATATAGAGATTTGCGGTTTCCGAGCTGTAGTAGCCCTTGGTGTAGTCGGGGAGGATATCGCCGTTGTGAGCGAGTATGCCCTGGTTCGGAGCCATCAGTCCGCCGATAAACGGAAGCCTTACGATACCGCCGTGAGTGTGTCCGCACAGCATAAGGTCGAGCTTCTTTTCCTTGAGTCCCCAATAGAACATCTCAGGCTCATGAACAAGCAAGATTGAGTAATTTTCGTTCTCCTGTTCGATAAAACTGTCCAGAAAACGCCTTGCGGCGCTGTTATAAGCGGGAGCGTCATATTCATAATACGGGTAATATCCCAGCGACCCGACGGTTATGCTTCCCGACTGAAAGTCCACCTTTTCCATTTCGTTGTAAAGCAGACGCACGCCCGCTTTCTTCATGTCGTGCTTGAGTCCGTCTGTGTCGCAGTAGTGATCCTCGTGGTTTCCGAAGCAGCAGTAAACGGTCGAGATTTTTGTAAGCTCGGAATAGAAGTTTATCGCGATATCACGGTTCGGGTCGTCTTTGTTGAGCATATCTCCGACACAGAAAATGATGTCGGGTTCCAGCTCGTTTATTTTTTTCAGAAGTTTTTTGTTGCCCTCGCCGTACTCCTTGTTGTGCAAATCCGAGACCAGCACGGCGCGGAAGCTAGCCTTGGTTTTGTCGGTTTTGATGTCCAGCGTCGAAATATTAAGGAAGTTCGCCGAGAACAGTATCTCGCAGAGCATACACACCAGAAACAGAACGGCAAGAGCGGCTTTTGTCAGTCGTTTTATTTTCATTTTATTATCCTTTTAAAGTTTATAATACTATTTATATATTAGTTTTAAGGCGTTGTCAAGAACATTGTGGATTAACAATGTGCACAAAAACAACCGAACAATTTTGGAGTTGAAACAGATTGACATCTAACGAAAAATTACTTATAATTATATAAATATATTACAATAGGGATAGTATTTGATATGAAAAAAATGAAAAGGGGTGAGTGCCGTGAAGGGATTTAATGTGCGCAAGCTGTTTTTGGCGTTTATGGACGCGTTGTTTATCTTTATCGGTACGTTCGCCACAAACGGAATATTTCAGCTTATTAATCCCGCGTACACACAGGGCGTAAGAGGTCTTTACTACGTTGTTATAGCGGACGTAATACTTTGTTTTCTTGTTCAGCTGGCAATTGGTTCTTATTCAAAAACATGGCGTTACTTTAATATTAAGGACTATCTGACCTGCGCGGGCGGTATGTTTGTCGGACAGCTTCTGTCATTCATAATATTTGAGGTTCTGCAAAAGCATCCGTCAAAGCTGTTTTTTCTCATAAACTTTGCCGCTGTTACAATTCTGGCTGTTTTGTTCAGATTCTGTTTCCGCAAAACGTTTATTATTCTTACAAGAGCGGGACGAGACAGCGACACTCAGCGCACGCTGATTATCGGCGCGGGCAGAGCGGCTACAATGATACTTTCTGAGCTTGAGGGCGCGAGATTCGACCGTAACAACGCGCTCGCGAAGTACGAGCCCATAGGTCTGATTGACGACGACACGAGCAAAGCTCACACGCGAATCAGGGGCGTTCAGGTTTTGGGCACTACAAAAGATATACCCGATATCGCAAAAAACCAGGACATTGACCAGATTATTTTTGCTATTCCTTCGGCGACAACGGAAGAGAGAAAGCGCATACTGGATATCTGCGCCCAGACAAAGTGCAAGATTAAAGTTATACCATACCTCGGCAACCTGCTGTTTGACGACCAGCACACCCAGCTCATTTCTCAGGCTGTCGATATTAAAATCGAGGATTTGCTCGGCAGAGAACCCGTAGATTTCGACAAGGACGGCATCAGGGAGTTTATCAGGGGCAAAGTTTGTATGGTTACAGGCGGCGGCGGTTCAATCGGCTCCGAGCTTGTGCGCCAGATTGCATCATATGACCCGAAGCAGGTTATTATCATCGACATCTACGAGAACAACGCCTATGACGTTCAGCAGGAAGTGCTGATGGAGTACGGCGACAGCGTAGATTTGGTAACTATTATTTCCTCTGTTCGTGATTACGACAAAATGGAGGCTATATTCAAAAAATACCGTCCCGAGCTGGTTTTCCACGCGGCTGCCCACAAGCACGTTCCGCTGATGGAAACAGTGCCCGAGGAGGCTGTCAAGAATAATATATTCGGAACATTCAACGTTGCCACACTCTCCGAGTACTACAAGGCGGATAAATTTGTGCTCATCTCAACCGACAAAGCGGTCAACCCCACAAATGTTATGGGCTGCACCAAGCGTGTCTGCGAGATGATTATCCAGTACAAGGCTCAGCACAGCGAGCACACCGACTTTGTCACAACGCGTTTCGGCAATGTTCTGGGTTCAAACGGTTCGGTTATTCCGCTGTTCCGCCGTCAGATTGAGAGCGGCAGCCCCGTAACCGTCACACATCCCGACATCATCAGATACTTTATGACAATCCCCGAGGCTGTTTCACTGGTGCTCGAGGCGGGAGCAATCGCTCACGGCGGCGAAATTTTCGTCCTCGATATGGGCGAGCCCGTCAAGATTGTCACCCTCGCCGAAAACCTTATCCGTATGTACGGCAAGGTGCCCTATGAAGAGGTCGAGATTAAGTTTACGGGACTCCGTCCGGGCGAAAAGCTCTTTGAGGAGCTTCTGATGGACGAGGAAGGACTCAAAAAGACCAAGAACAAAAAGATTTTCATCGGTAACCAGATCGACATCAACGACGACGAGCTGCTCAAGGGACTTGACGAGCTCCGAACGCTCGCCGAAGCCAACGACAGTGATAAGGTTGTGGACAAGCTCTCTGAGCTTGTGCCGACATTTAACCATAAGAATTGATTATCAATTAACAATTAATGTCGGGAACAAAGGTCAGCTTAGTACAAACCTTTTGTTCCCGAACTATTTATAAGCATCTTATACTTTAAGCAAAGCCTTAGGTTCATCGCTGAATCTAAGGCTTTAATAGTTTATAGCGATATTAATACAAATCGTCGTGTCAGTGACAAGGTCTTTCTCAAAAGCGGCTGTGATTGCTTTTGAACAGCTTTCGTTCATACCGAAGTCATCGGCGTTGATAATAGCCGTATTTTTGCCCCGATTTTTACAATAGAATTCTATCAAATGTGTAACCTGATGCCAACGTTTCCGAGCCCTGAAATATCTTGACTTTTACCACTATATATGGTAGATTATAAAGTGGTATAGCGTAATTTACCGCAATATCACATATACGTAAAATAGCCTCTCGAAAAAGGAGGAAAAAGAGACTATTAGCGCCAGGACCAATGAGGTTGACGAGGGTTGGCAGTTATCGAAATACTCGGCGGATGCTGCCACGGCTTGAACAGTGAGTCGACAAAGAGAAAGAAAAAAGCAGAATCAAAACTGTAACAGAGGTTCTCCCAACGCTGTATTGTTAATAAAATAAAAAGAACGGATTGGATTCAAAAGGAGATATTTAATTATGAGAGTAGTTATTCAGGACAATTACGATAAAATGTGTAAGTGGGCAGCTCAGTATATCGCCGACAAAATCAACAGCCACAAGGAGGACCGCCCCTTCGTGCTCGGACTTCCCACAGGCTCGTCGCCTATCGGCGTTTACAAGGAGCTCTATACAATGAATCAGCAGGGCAAGCTTTCTTTTGCCAATGTTGTAACATTCAATATGGACGAGTATCTCGGACTTCCTCACGAGCATGACCAGAGCTACTGGTATTTCATGCACGACAATTTTTTCAATCACCTTGTTGATATGAAGAAAGAGAACATCAACATCCTCAACGGTATGACAGACGACCCCGAGGGTGAGTGCGCAAGATACGAGGAAAAAATCGCGTCCTACGGCGGAATCGACCTGTTCATGGGCGGCATCGGCGTTGACGGACACATCGCGTTCAACGAGCCCTTCACAAGCCTTGCTTCACGCACAGGACTGAGAGACCTCACAACAGACACACGTATCGTAAACTCACGCTTCTTCGGCAACGACCCCGAGGCTGTTCCCGCGCAGGCGCTTTCCGTAGGCGTAGGCACAGTAACAGACTCCAAGGAAGTTCTTATCCTTATCAATGGTCACAACAAGGCTAAGGCTCTTGCTGAGACAGTTGAGGGTTCGGTCAGCCACAAGTGGACTTGCTCTGCCCTCCAGATGCACAACGGCGCTATCATCGCCTGCGACGAGGCAGCCTGCGACGAGCTGACAGTCGGCGCGTATAAATATTTCCTTGACATCGAAAAGAAGGAGAGACTTTAATGTATACAATCAAAGACCTTTATGACCTTGACCATACTCTGGCCAAGGATTACCTCTCACAGTTCACATATCCGTGGGAAGCTTTAAAAGGCATCAAGGACTTTATCCTTGAGCTCGGTCCCACACTCGGCGACGATTATGAGGAGATATCAGAGAACGTCTGGGTTCACAAGACAGCCAAGATTTTCCCCTCGGCATATCTCGGCGCTCCCTGCATCATCGGACCCAACACCGAGCTTCGCCAATGCGCGTTTATCCGCAGTTCGGCTCTGGTCGGCGCTGACTGTGTAGTCGGCAACTCCGCCGAGCTCAAGAACGTTATCCTTTTTGACCACGTTCAGACTCCTCACTACAACTATGTAGGCGATTCTATTCTCGGCTACTTCTCGCATATGGGCGCGGGTTCGATTACTTCTAACGTAAAATCCGACAAAAAGCTTGTTGTTGTTCACAACGGTACCGAAAAGATTGAGACAGGACTCAAAAAGTTCGGCGCTATGATCGGCGACTATGTTGAGGTCGGCTGCAACGCTGTGTGCAACCCGGGTACGGTTATCGGCAGACACTCGATTGTTTATCCCACATCCTGCGTCCGCAGCGTAATTCCTGAGAACTGCATCCACAAAAACAGCGGTGAAATTATTGAAAGGAAGGCTGACTGATGGGTAAATATTTCGGTACCGACGGCTTCAGAGGCGAGGCCAACAAAGTTCTAACATTTGAGCACGCTATTCAGATAGGCCGTTTCCTCGGCTGGTATTACGGCAGAAACATGGGCAAAAAGGCTAAAGTTGTTATCGGTAAGGATACACGCCGCAGCTCCTATATGTTCGAGTACGCGCTGTGCACAGGCCTTATGGCAAGCGGTGCCGACGCGTATATCATGCACGTTACAACAACTCCCTCCGTTGCTTACATCACACGCATCGATGATTTTGACTGCGGTATTATGATTTCCGCTTCTCATAACCCCTTCTACGATAACGGCATCAAGGTGCTTAACTCCAAGGGCGAAAAGATGGAGGAGGAAACTCTCCTCAAGATTGAGGACTACATCGACGGCAAGCTCGAAATTCCCGTAGCGGGCAAAGAAGAAATCGGCAGAACAGTTGACTATGTTGCGGGACGCAACCGCTACATCGGTTATCTCATCTCAATGAGCAAATACAGCTTCAAGGGCGTCAAGGTCGGTCTCGACGTTGCCAACGGCGCTGCGTGGTCAATCGCGAAGGGTGTTTTTGACGCTCTCGGCGCAAAGACATATGTTATGAACGACGCTCCCGACGGCTACAACATCAACACCGACTGCGGCTCAACTCACATCGAGCACCTGCAGAAGTTCGTTGTTGACAATAACCTCGACGTAGGTTTCGCCTATGACGGCGACGCCGACCGCAGTCTCGCGGTTGACGAAAAGGGCAACGTTGTAACAGGCGACCACATTATCTATATGTACGGCTGCTATATGAAGGAGAGAGGCAAGCTCCTCAACAACAAGGTTGTCGCCACAATCATGAGCAACTTCGGTCTGTTCAAGGCTCTCGACAAAGTAGGCATTGAATACGACAAGACAGACGTAGGCGACAAGTATGTTTACGAGAATATGGTTAAGACAGGCAACCGTATCGGCGGCGAGGAAAGCGGACACATCATCTTCCAGAAGTACGCTACAACAGGCGACGGTATTCTCACATCCTTAAAGCTGATGGAGGTTATGCTTGCCAAGGAGAAGCCCATGAGTGAGCTCGCGGCTCCCATGGTTATGTATCCCCAGGTTCTCAAGAACGTTAAGGTTAAGTCCAAACCCGACGCAAAGAACGACCCCGACGTACAGGCTGAGGTCAAGAAGGTTAGTGAAGCTCTCGGCGACGAAGGCAGAATTATCCTCAGAGAGTCAGGTACAGAGCCTGTTATCCGCGTTATGGTTGAGGCAGGCACGGACGAAATCTGCGAGAAATACGTTGACCAGGTTATCGACGTTATCCGCGCCAAAGGCCACATTATTTAAGTGGTCAGTGATCAGTGATTAGTGAATGTCGAGAACATAGCTGAATATTATGGAATGGTTTAGTTCCCGAACTATTTGTAATCATCTTATTCTATATAGCAAATTACAAAGCCTTGAAGTTTACGAGCTTCAAGGCTTTATTATCTACTGCCCACTGATAGTAAACACATAAATGTAAAACCAAACAAAAAACCAAAAATAATTCCGATAACCATAGTAATATGATTATCGGAATCTTCTTGTTTATTCAATTATTTGACCAGAGCGCCGTTCTTGAGAATCTGAATCTTGCGGTAGAGCATTGCTCTGTCCTTTTCAACATTTTTCGGATTATGTTTCACGTTCTGGATTGCCGCCTTGACCGCGTCAAACATCATGAAGATAACGCACTTGATATCCTCGTCGTCGGTGGACGCGAGCAGGTTTTTGTCGATATAATCAACAAACTCGCCGTAAAAATCGGGCTTGTGTGCTCTGTAGCGCATATAATCGGCGACAAGCGCGTTATTCTGGTTTGTGTTGTCGGTAAGCGCGAGCACATCGCCGTACTGCCTGCTGTCGTCTATCATCAAATCAAATATCCTCATCGGAACAGCGAAGATATCGCCGCCGTTGAGCATAAGCTCGTCGCGGATAAACTCCACCATGCGCGAGAACATATCCTCCGTGAGCAGCTCTACGAGGTCGAGCTTGTCGTCAAAATACTGATAAAAGCTGCCGCGCGAGATTCCCGCGTTCTTGATTACGCTGTTAATCGTAATCTTCTTGCGGTTACCCTTAAAGAACTCTTTTCGGGTTACGTCGATAATCTTCTCACGTTTTTCTGCGGGAAGATTGTAGAAGGTACTTTTAATCATATTGTCGCCTCCTCGTTAATTTCATTGAAGTAATTATAACTCTGATATTGATTATGTCAATATGAATTGAATACTTTTTGATAAATGTTCATATCCCGTGAAGTTGTATAGCAAAAGCTCCCTGTAGGGAGCTTTTTGCTAAAATAAGAGGGGAAATTTATGAAAATCACAAGTATGTGTCGTTGT
>JAILPC010000191.1 GCA_024690465.1 Ruminococcus sp. | reverse complement strand
CCGTTCATGTGCATACCGCCGCCGTCTCCCGCGGAAAAATTATTATCAACGCTCACGCCATATATTGTGCAATAGTCATTATTTACAAAAACACCGCCGCCGTTTGAAGAGGCGTAGTTTGACGTAATTGAACTTAATATCTCACCCTTATAAGCGTCAGTATCACCTACGATTGAACTGTTGTCACGGGTGCCTGTGAATGCCACAGAACCCTTTCTAATCGCAACACCGCCGCCGAAACGAGCAAAGTTGTGTGAAATCTCGCTGTGGTGCATATTCAGGTGCGCGTAATTACCGTAAAGACATACGCCGCCGCCGAATCCTCCTCTTGAATTAACCGCGCACGCGCAGTTGCCCGAAACGGCAGTGTAATAGAGGTTAAGTGTTGCGCCTTCATTCACGAGGATACCGCCGCCGCTTTTATCGGTATATCCACCCGTGATTACGCCGACGTTCTCCATTTCAAACGCCTGCAGTTCACCCTTGGTATTCCAGCCGACTATCGTAGATGTACATGAAGGCTGGGGAGCGTTATTTTTTCCGCCGTAAACAGTAAGCTCCGCCCTGTTATTTACAACAATGACGTTGTCTTTATCTTGTTCTTCTTCGTCTTCGTCATCCGAACGGAATGAAAGACATCTGTCAATAACGTGTCCGTTGAGTTCAAGAGTAACCTTGGTATCAACAGGAACTTCAAGATGACTCGGAATATCTACATCTTCAAGAATACCTACAACGCCGCCGTCCATAATAGCCTGAGTCCATGCCGCACGGAACGTTGAAACGTACGTTACTTTTGAATCTCCTACAGATTTATAGTAGAAATGTGTGGGATTCGCGGAGTCGTACTCGTCTAAAAGGAAGAACGGAATAGTATTCTCTTCCGCAAACGTTTTAGCCGTAGAAGGATCGTATCCGAAAATCCTGAATTCCGCCTTATGACCTTTAAAGACGTTATTTCCGCCAAAGTAAGTATCTACGTTACAGATTGCAGCACTATTGAGCTTTGAGCAGCCCTCAAACGCGTTGTTTTCTATTAAATTTACGTTCGTAAGAATAAGGTCGCCTGTCAGCTCATTACAGTTGTAAAAAGCGTATTTGCAAATCCTAGTAACGCTGTCGGAAATCACTAATCCTCTGAGATTTACACAATTAGAAAAAGCGTTTGAACCTATGGTTTCAACGTTCTTTCCGATTGCCATATTGAAAAGTCCCGAGTTAGCGAAAGCGTAATCTCCGATTCTCTCAACGCTTGCGGGGATTGATATTTGCCTTAAACTTTTGCAGAATTTGAACGCTGAATTGCTTATTGCTTCCAGATTATCGGAAAGCGTTACTTTTGTAAGGTTTTCACAGCCATAGAATGCGCCCGCGCCGATAGTTGTAACGCTGTCGGGAAGCTTAATACTCTCAAGACCTTTACAATAAGTAAAAGCATATTCCCCGATTCTGCCTACGGTAGTTGGAATCGATACGTTTTCGAGAGCCCTGCACCCATAAAACGCTTTAGCGCCGATACTCGTAACACCCTTGGGAATTGTTACGCTCGTTATATTTACAGCACAATAGAAAGCCATATCAGCTATAGCCTCAACAGCTTTGCCGTTGACGGTAGAGGGAATAACTACGCTTCCGCCATCGCCTTTATATTTTAATACAGTAATCTTTCCGTATTCATCAGGCTCACTGAATTCAAAATCATCAAAGCTGCTTACATCAGAGCTGTTATCCTCAACAAAAGCTAAATGATTTGAATTAGCGTACTGTGCCGCTTTGGAATCAGGCGCACCGATAATCTTCAGATTGGCGCTGCAGCCGAAAAACGCCTCAGAGCCGATGTTGGTAACGCTTGCGGGAATAATAATACTCTCCAGATTTGAGCATTCGTAAAAAGCCCTAACGCCAATAGCCGTAACGCCGCTAGGGATTATTACATCCGTAATTGTTGTGTTGCCCGAAAAAGCGTGATTGTCAACATCAATAACGGATTTGCCGTTAAACTCGGAAGGAATATAAACTACTTTTTCTATTCCTATATAACTTGTGATTGTAACTCCGTCGTAATACGGCTCGTAAGAAAAGTCAAAACAATTTACGAACTTGTAATGATTTGTATTCGCGTAATCCTTCGCTGTTGAGGGATCATTTCCGTAAATCGTAAAGTCGTCAGCGCAATTAGTAAACGCTTCTTCACCGATAGCTGTAACACTTGAAGGTATCGTCACGCTTGTGAGGTCTGCGCATCCTTTAAATGCGCTGTCCCCTATGCTCGTTACGGTATTGGGGATAACTACGCTCGAAACATAACTTCCGTTGAACGCGTCGTCACCTATTGCCGTGACTTTAAAGCCTTCAAGCTCAGAGGGAATTATGATTTTATCTTCATGCCCTCCATAGCCCGTGATTGTTGCTTCTCCGCCTGTCGCGTCGTAAGTGTAGCCGTCATATATGGCTGCGCTTACAGTCAGCGGCGCTATTGCTACTGCTGACAAAAGCAGCAACAGCGTCAGCAGAAAGCTGATTGGTCGTTTTAATCTGTTCATACAAAACTCCTCCTTTATCATTCTAAACAAAAAGACTCACACTGCGCCCCTGTGCATAAGGGTGCAATGTGAGTCTTAAATTTACAAAAATATTCTGAGAAAAAGACGCGACAAAAAACGACAGTGTCAGCCTGTGCTGTGCTGTACTGTGCTGTGTTCTGATGTGCCGTGCAAGTGTACCGCATCGTCATTGCCGTGTCAAGCCCTTTCCGCATTTTTGTATCGTATTCTACGCCTCTATACATATCTATACAAATACAATCTAATTATATCACAAACATTTAATCAAATCAATCATTAATTACT
>JAILPC010000169.1 GCA_024690465.1 Ruminococcus sp. | reverse complement strand
GGATGGCTGCAATCTATTTCGTTCTTCTGGCATTTGAAGAGGGCGATCATACAATGAAGCCAGCCTGGATAGCGCTTGCATTTCTGGGTATTAGTATCATAGGTCAGTTTATCCTTAAAAAGGCGGCGGATCTTCAGGCCGTTCATGCGGGCTATTATATGAGTGCTTACAAGAGACTCGACATAGCTGAAAGGCTCAAAAAGGTCCCTATGGGATATTTCAATGACAATAACCTCGACCATGTAACAGGTATCGCGACCACTGTACTGGATGTAGTGGAGAATCAGGGCGCAAATGTTCTTGTGTTGATACTCAGCGGATTGATGAATTCTGTCGTGTTTTTGATTTGCGTCTTATTCTTCGATTGGCGGTTGGGACTGATCGAACTGATCGGCATGGTTATTTATATGCTTATCACATCATCCATGGAAAAGAAGAGCCGGGCGTTATCTCCCATAAGGCAGAAAAATGAAGCCGCCTTGGTATCCAAGGTACTTGAGAGCCTTCAGGGAATGAGCGTAATAAAATCCTTTAACCTTACCGGCAAGGGCGATAAAGCTCTGAAAAAAGCAATCGACGACAACAGAGACAGCAATATGGCGATGGAGAGGTTGTTCATCCCTTATGGGCAGGCCCAGGGGATAGTCCTCGGCGCGTTTAAATCATTGCTCCTGCTTGCAGCGGCAGCACTCTTCATAACCGGAAATATGACGATAACATATGCCTTGATGGCAGTTATCATATCTTTTCAGGTTTTTGCCGATATCGAGCAGACCGGAGCGGGACTTACCGTTCTAAGGGTGGTTTCAAGCTCTATAGAGGAAGCCGATAAGATTAATCTTCTTCCGATCATGGACGAAAACGGCAAAGAATACGATCCGAAGAATTACGGGATATCGATTGATCACGTATCATTCTCCTATGGTGACAACGAAGTGTTAAAAGATATAAGCCTAAAAATTCCTGAGAAGACCATGACTGCCTTTGTCGGTTCATCCGGCGCAGGCAAAACAACGCTGGCAATGCTGATTGCGCGCTTCTGGGACGTAGGAAAAGGAAGCATCTCTATTGGCGGCAGGGATGTAAGAGACTACACTTTGGAAAGTCTGATGTCAAATATAAGCGTCGTCTTTCAGCATGTATATCTTTTCGTGGATACGATTGAAAACAATATAAAGTTCGGAATGAGGAATGCAAGTCATGAAGCTGTTGTAGCCGCTGCAAAAAAGTCATGCTGCCATGACTTTATCATGTCGCTCCCGAATGGCTACTCCACCGTGATCGGTGAAGGCGGAGCAACGCTTTCGGGAGGTGAGAAGCAAAGGATATCCATTGCAAGAGCCATTCTTAAGGATGCTCCTATCATTATCCTGGATGAGGCAACGGCCAACGTAGATCCTGAGAATGAAGATAAATTGATCGCCGCTTTTGATGCTCTCACGAAGAATAAGACGGTGATTATGATCGCTCACAGGCTGAAGACAATCCGAAATGCCGATCAGATCGTTGTACTTGACGGTGGGACGATTAACAGCGGGGCACATGAAAAACTGCTCAGCAGCAATAAGAAATACAGCAGGTTCATAAAACTCAGAGAGGAAGCCGCAAGCTGGAAGATGCAGTCTACATAACCCGAAAAGTCATTTTATATCAAACAAAAAACCATAACAGAAAAGTTGTACAAATTCTGTTATGGTTTATTTTTTCTCGATAATGAGTTAACCTTTTTTAGTCTTGCTTTATACAGAAATCTTTATTTTTAAAAAAACAGAAATTAAGAATTCCGCGTCTACATTTAATTAATCAATCTCAATTGTCAGCAATTTATTTAATATACGCTTCGATCTTGGTAATCTGGTTTTCGCTCAGTCCGCCTTTGCGCAGATAGTTTTCCGCGCCTTTTTTTAAGTCGAGCGTATCAATTGTTGTTCCTTTTTCGGCGTCGCACATATAGCAAAGAAAATCGTTGATATTAACAACAACCGCTTCATACTTATCAGACTGGCTTTCTTTTGTGATGCTGTAGTAATTTTTGTAGGTTTCCATATAATCGTCGACGATTTGCTCTGACGATGCGTCGGCGAGCGCGAGAAGCAGCGCGCACATAAAACCTGTTCTATCCTTGCCCTCTACGCAGTGGATCAGACATGGAGCGTCATGATCTGTCATATTGAGAAAGGCTTCGGAGACGGATTTTTCAAACTCGTCCGAGCGGTAATTCAGGTCTAAGCCGAGCAACATAACATCACCGTCTTTATAAAGATTGTCGTAATACTCAGATTCATAATCATCTTCCTCGGCAAGGGAGATGTATTCAGGTTTGTTATCGGACAGGTTAATCACGAACTTGATGCCGTATTCCTCGGCTAGAGCGTTGGCATAAGGAGCGCGGTTGTGGCAGTTATCGCATGGGGAAGCAGATCGGTAGAAGCTTTTTTTGCGGAGAGCGCCTCCGCGTACTTCGCGGAAGTTGGCAAACACATCATCCGAATCAAAATCCTCACGTTTATCAGAGTATACGAGCTCGTTAGCTTCCTGCGTACTGAGGTATTTTGCTTTTTCGTTCATAGTAACGGTGACTTTGGAATCTTTTGTCATATGAAACTCTTCCCATGCGGAATCGCCGTAATTGCGCGCTATCTTGACATAAGGGGAGCCCGGGTAACCGCACAGAAGCAGCTCGTTGACAGAAACATAATAACCGTTGTAATACGGAATATCATCCAGCTTGGTTCCGTTATCAAAGCTAATGTTCACACTGTCTCCGAAGTTAAATCCAAGGGTATTGAACTTTTCAATAGTGATATCTATGAATATGCCGCCGTATTCTTCGTCTTCAATTACGCCGATTTCTCCGGTAGTCACTGCCTGAGCGGTTCCATTTGTTGTTTTATCATTGCTGCTTTTGTCATTCCCGCATCCGTAAAGCGCTGAAAAAATAATACAGATAAGAATGACTATAGCTGTTAATTTTGTTTTCATCTGTGTTCCTCTTTGTTATTTCTATAAGTTTTCTTGTGTATCTATTATAGCTTTATATGTGAAAATACGCAAGTTAACATAAAGAAAGGGAGCAACTCGGATTATTCCGTGCTGTTCCCTTATAAT
>JAILPC010000072.1 GCA_024690465.1 Ruminococcus sp. | reverse complement strand
AAACCAAGCACTCTACCAAACTGAGTTACACCTCGTATTCTTTTTTTGACGGCTCAATAATTATATAGTAACAAGGGACAAAAGTCAAGCTGAATCGCGGTGCTGTTGACAATAATTCTGCTTTGTAGTACATTAATATCGGTGATAATATGAAGTACTGCAAACGGTTGCCGCTTGAGCGTATGAGCAATTGCCGCGACCTTGGCGGATATCCGAGCAAATTCGGCGGAATAACTAACTTCGGTGTGTTTCTGCGCAGCGAGGCTCCCGTCAGTCTCAGTCAGCATGATATAGATTTTCTGAAAAGATACGGCGTTGAAAAGTCGCTTGATTTCCGCGGCGACGCCGATTTGACACTGTTCCCGAGCAGTCTGAATACGGACGGAATAGATTACATCCGTATGCCTATGTTCGGGCGGGCGGACGCTATGGGTTTTGACGATAACGCCGACGACCCGAGCGCGAACTTCACGGGATGGGGCAAGAGTTACATCCAGTGGATTGAGTGTTTCAAGGGCTGGGTGCGCGACGTGTTAAAAGAGCTCGCGTCAACCAAGAGTGTGTGCCATTTCAACTGCAACGCGGGCAAGGACAGAACGGGTATAATCGCCGCGTTTATCCTAGCTCTCAGCGGTGTTGAAATCAGCGACATTGCTTTTGACTACTGCGTCAGTCGAACTATGCTCAAGCCTCGTTTTAACGAGCTCAGCCGTCAGTGGGGAGATTATCTCAAGGATAACAGGGGAAGGTTGATTGCAAATCACCCGTTCCTCTATACTCCGCGCGACGCAATGTATCAGCTTTTCAAGTACATTAATTCAAAGTATATTAATATCGAAAATTACCTCTACTCCTGCGGGATATCCGAAAAAGAGGTATATACAATCAAAAGCAAAATGCTTGGATAAAAACAGCCGTCGCAAACGCGACGGCTTTTCTGTTAAAAGTTGTTCTTTTGTGAGTACGGGTTCTTGTTAGGCTTGTCGGCGTTTGTCTCGGGTGATGACGCTCCCCATCTGCCGAATATGATAAGCATATAACGGAGTACTCCTGCGAGCAGCCACACTGCAAGCGTCAGCCAGAACCAGTAAATCGGCAGCCCGAACACAAAATGGCAGATAAGCGTAGCCCACATCGGAACCGAGCAAAGCCACGAGGTTATCCTGAAAAACAAAAAGAAGAATAACCCGAAAACAAAGTCTTTCATTATAATACCTTTGACAAAAAGTCTTTAAGTCTGGGGCTCTGCGGGTTTTCGAAAAACTCGTTCGGCTCGTTCTGCTCAACGATAACACCCTCGTCAATGAAGATAACCTGTGTGCCTACCTCGCGGGCAAAGCCCATTTCGTGGGTAACAACAGCCATTGTCATGCCTTCCTTGGCAAGACTTTTCATAACGTCCAGAACCTCGCCGACCATCTCAGGGTCGAGAGCCGATGTCGGTTCGTCAAAGAGAAGCACGTCGGGGTTCATAGCGAGAGCGCGCACAATTGCCACACGCTGTTTCTGTCCGCCCGAAAGCTGTGAGGGATACGCGTCGGCTCTGTCAGCCAAACCTACTCTCTCGAGCAGCGCCATCGCGTTCTTTTCAGCCTCTTCTTTTGACTGCTTCAAAAGCTTAATCGGACCGAGCGTCATATTCTTGAGAACTGTCATATGAGGGAAGAGGTTAAACTGCTGGAAAACCATTCCCATCTTCTGACGGTGAAGGTTGATGTCAACCTTGGGGTCGGTGATATCGACTCCCTCAAAATATATCTTGCCGCCTGTGGGTTCCTCAAGGAGATTAAGACAGCGCAGGAAGGTGCTCTTGCCCGAGCCTGACGCGCCGATTATTACGATAACGTCACCCTTGTCAATCTCGAGGTCGATGCCCTTGAGCACTTCGAGGTCGTCGAATTTCTTTTCGAGCTTATCAACTTTGATAAGAAGTTCTTTATCAGTGATCACTGTTGCGCAGCCTCCTCTCAAATACCTTGAGCAGCCAGCTCAGAATAATAACTATAACGAGATAGATTACGGCTACGGAAATAAGCGGGAAGAACGCTTCGTATGTACGTGAGCGGATAAGGTTACCCACATATGTGAGCTCGTGTGTAGCCGCGTAACCTGCTACCGATGTTTCCTTCAGAAGTACGATGAACTCGTTGCCCAGCGCGGGGAGCACATTCTTTAACGCCTGAGGGAGAATAATGTGTATCATTGTCGAGCTGTAGTTGAAGCCTATCGAGCGGCTCGCCTCGAACTGTCCCTTGTCGATCGACATTATTCCCGAGCGTACAATCTCGGCAACATAAGCTCCCGAGTTGATACCGAATGAGAGAATAGCCGCTAATGTGCCGTTCTGAGCTTCACCGAAAATGATGAAGTACATAATCATAACCTGAATCAGAACAGGAGTTCCGCGGATAACGGTAATATATATGTTGCAGATTACGTTGAGAAACTTAATGAGAAAAACACCAAAGCCTTTTTTATGCTTCCCCTTGATGTTCATATCATAGCTTGAACGTACAACCGCTACAAGAAAACCGAGGAATAATCCGAGCAGTGTAGCGAACAGCGCAATAAGTAGGGTAAGTCCCAGACCTTCGAGCAGCTGAAGCCATCTGTCCTGATATATCAGATTGTTATAAAAGCTCTCGCCTAAATTTTTAAAAAACTGTTCCATAAAAATTCCTTATTTTCCCAAAAAATTTGCAACCGCCGTTTGACGGTTGCAAATATATAGTCAGAGATTAGTCGCCGATATACTTGTCAACAATCTTTTTGATAGTGCCGTCGTTCTTAAGCTCGCTGAGCGCGCCGTTGATTTTCTCTGTGAGGTCGCTGCCCTTCTTAAGGCAGATAGCGTAATCCTCGTTCTCAAACGGATCGTCAAGAATCTTGATTCCTTCGTTCTGCTCAACAAAAGCCTTAGCAGGCTCGTTGTCGATAACAACGCAGTCAACCTTGCCCTTTGTAAGAGCGAGAACAGCGTCAGCGCCCTTGCTGAAACGCTCAACGGAAGCGCCCTCAACATCTGATACATAGAGGTCGCCTGTTGTGCCGAGCTGTACGCCTACGGAAGCCTTCGCGATATCGTCGGCGTTGTTAACCTTGCTGTCTTTCTCGGGAACGATGATAACCTGAGTAGCTGTTGTGTAGGAATCGGTAAAGTCTACGGCTTTCTTTCTTTCGTCTGTAACAGTCATACCTGCCATACCGAAGTCAGCCTTGCCTGAAGAAACAGCTGTGATGATTGAATCGAATTCCATATCGTCGATTACGAGCTTATATCCGAGCTTGTCACAGATAGCCTCAGCGATTTCAGCGTCGATGCCGACAATCTTTTTGCCTTCATAATACTCATAGGGCTCAAAGAAGGCGTTTGTTGCCATATGGAGTTCCTTTGTGTTGTCTTCTGATTTTGTGTTGCCGTTGTCACCGCATGAAGCGAGAACGAATGCCGATGTTGCCGCGAGAACAACTACGAGCATAAGAGCAATAATCTTTTTCATACTTTTTACCTCTTTCAAAATAATATGTCGTTATTTGCTGACACCAAATAATGTAATATATTCCAAGTAAAAATGCAAGAGAAATTTTGAAAAATAATGCGTTATTCTCTATTTTTGTGCAGTTTTTTCTGTTTGGCGCGAATATTTATACATTTACTGAATAAAAGTAACAAAAAATATAGCAAAAAAGTATATTGTTTATTTTATAACAAAGTGGTATAATAACGTACAATAAACGCAAAGGAATGATTTGTATGCGAAAAATTATGCCTATTACACTGCTCACGGGATACCTCGGAGCGGGCAAAACAACACTTCTGAACCATGTGCTCAATAATCAGGAGGGCTACAAGGTTGCTGTTATCGTTAACGATATCGGCGAGGTAAATATCGACGCCGCGCTTATTCAGAAGGGCGGAATTGTCGCCGAAAAGGACGATAACCTCGTTCCTCTCCAGAACGGCTGTATCTGCTGTACTCTCAAAACTGACTTGATCAAGCAGATTTGCGATTTGGTAAAGGCCGATAAATTTGACTATATTCTTATCGAGGCTTCGGGTATCTGCGAGCCTATTCCGATAGCTCAGACAATTTCCTATCTCGACGGTTCGGCAAATCAGCCCGGTATCCCCAAGATTTGCCGTCTTGACAATATCGTATCGGTGGTTGACGCGGCGCGCCTTTCAACAGAGTTCGGCTGCGGCGGCACTCTGCTTTCCGACAACATCGACGAAGAGGATATCGAAAACCTCATCATTCAGCAGATTGAGTTCTGCAATACAATTATTATTAATAAGGTTGACTCGGTTACTCCCGAGGAGCTCGCCAAGGTCAAAAAGGTTATCCGCGCGCTTCAGCCTGAGGCAAAGCTGATTGAGACAAACTACGGCAAGGTTGACGTAGGCGAAATTCTCGACACAAACGCTTTTGATTTTGAGAAGGTCTGCAATTCTCCCGCGTGGGTTCAGGAGCTCAACGCCGATATGGAAGATGAGGACGACGACCACGGCGAACATCATCATCACGACGAAGATGAACACGAACACCATCATCACCACCACGATGATGAGCACCATCACGAGCACCATGACCACGACGAGCACGAGCACCATCATGATGAGGAGCACGAGGAACATCACGGTCACGGACATCACCACCATCACCATCATCATCACGGCGAGGGAGAGGTCGAGGAATACGGAATAGGTACTTTTGTGTACTTCCGCCGTCAGCCGTTTGAGCGTGACAAGATTGACCGCTGGCTCCAGAACTTCCCCAAGAATATTATCCGAGCTAAGGGTATATTCTGGTTTGTCGAGGACAAGGACTGGGCATATATGCTCGAACAGGCAGGAAAACAGGTGACAGCGTCCGACTATGCCGAGTGGATAGCCGCCGCGCCTGAAAAAATCCGGAAGAAGGCTCTCGCTGAGGACCCGACTCTTAGAAAAGAGTGGGACGAAAAATACGGCGACAGAATGAACAAGCTCGTATTTATCGGTCAAAATCTTGACAAAGAGAAGATTACCCGTGAGCTTGATGCCTGCTTGACAGACCTCTGATTCATATTTAGGTGTATTTTAAAGGTTCGGATTGCCCGAACCTTTAAATTTTCGGCAGATTAAATAAAAAGACAGCAGAAAATTTGTAATAAAGGTTGATTTTTTTGTCAGATTTGTGTAAAATAATATTTGATATAGGATGTACTATGTGTATTTTTGTAAAATAACGTGCAAAGCGAGGATAAAACTATGTCTAACAGATTATTTCAGGGAATAATTCATCAGATGAAAGAGGCGGTCGACAGAACAATCGGCGTAATTGACGAAACGTCAATCGTTATTGCCTGCTCGGATCTTGGAAAAATCGGAGAGGTTGACGAGAGCGTCAACAGCGAAACCCTGATTTCGGGTGTTCCTTTTGTTGCGAACGGTGCTTCATATAAATCATTCGGCACTGCAAACCGCGCCGAGTACGCAGTGTTTGTACAGGGAACAGACGACTACGCTCAGAAGAGCGCTCAGCTGCTCGCGGTTTCTCTGACAAATATCAAGCAGTATTATGACGAAAAGTACGACCGTTCCAACTTTATCAAGAACGTTATTATGGACAACATTCTGCCCGGAGATATCTATCTTAAGGCGAGAGAGCTCCACTTCAACTCTGACGTTATGCGTGTATGTCTGCTTATCAGGATTACATCCAAAACAGAGGTTTCGGCTCTCGACGTTATCCAGAACTTATTCCCCGACAAATCCAAGGACTTTGTAATCAATATCAACGAAACAGAAATCACTCTGGTCAAGGAAATTGCCGAGTCAACCGACAGCAAGGACCTCGAGAAGCTTGCGAGCTCCATCGCCGATACGCTTTCGTCCGAGTTCTACACTCACAGTGTAATCGGTATCGGCACAGCAGTTACTGGTATCAAGGACCTGGCGCGTTCGTTCAAGGAGGCTCAGGTAGCCTTGGAGGTAGGCAAGGTGTTCGACACCGAGCGCAATATCATAAGCTATGATAACCTCGGTATTGCTCGTCTTATCTATCAACTCCCGACAACCCTCTGCGATATGTTCCTCAAGGAGGTATTCAAACGCGGCTCAATCGAGACTCTCGACCAGGAAACACTCTTTACAATCCAGAAGTTCTTTGAGAACAATCTTAACGTTTCCGAGACTTCACGTAAGCTGTTTGTGCACCGCAACACTCTGGTTTACCGTCTTGAAAAGATTAAGAAGCTCACAGGTCTTGACCTGAGAGAATTTGAGGACGCTATCGTATTCAAGGTAGCTTTAATGGTTAAAAAATACCTCACGGCAAGTCCTACTAAGTATTAATACGCGTTTTGCCCGCTTTAGAATTATTGCGGGCAATAACATTTTGTTTGACAGAGGAAACTGCAATAAACTGAATAAATATCTCTTAAATGAAGATTATACAAACTGAAGTTTAAGATAACCCCTGTCAAAAAAATTTATATTGCCCGCTCAGCAGCACGCTGCTTGTGCACGAGCGATGTAGCGTTGCGACTGCCGCCTGCGGCGGATTAAAGGAGCAATCGCGCTCTCCAAAATAAGGAGTTGAAGGAGTGCGCTCCAAGCTCTCCGCACAACGACTATATTTTGGTGAGGGAAAATTCGAAAGCGGACGCGCTGATTGCGCGCGCTTTCTTATGGATGAAATAATAGGTGAAATTAAATGGATAGTATTATTGAATTTAAAAACGTATCCAAAACCTATGACAGCGGCACCCACGCGCTCAACAACGCCAGCCTCGAAATTGAGAAAGGCGAGTTTGTTTTTATCGTGGGAGCCTCGGGAGCAGGTAAGAGTACGTTTTTAAAGCTTATTATGCACGAGGAAGTTCCGTCGCGCGGCACAATAATCGTAAACGGCATAAATGTATCCAAGCTCAGAAGGAGCAAGGTGCCGTACCTGCGCCGCAATATGGGAATCGTTTTCCAGGACTTCCGACTTATAGACAAAATGACGGTTTATGACAACGTCGCGTTCGCTATGAGAGCTATAGGTTCGAGCGCCTCGGCTGTCAGAAAGCGTGTTCCTTATATTCTTGAGCTTGTAGGTCTCAAGCACAAGGCTAACCGCCGCCCAAGCGAGCTTTCGGGTGGTGAGCAGCAGCGCGTAAGTCTTGCGCGCGCTCTCGTCAACAACCCCGCTATCATCATAGCCGACGAGCCTACGGGTAATATCGACCCTGAAATGAGCTTTGAGATTATCGAGCTTTTGTCCGAGATTAACGCTCAGGGTACAACAATTCTTGTCGTTACCCATGAGCACGATTTGGTGCGCCATTTTAACAAGCGCGTTATCGAAATCGAAAAGGGCAGAGTAATAAGCGACACCAAGGAGGACGCCGCGGAGATGGACCTCAGCTTTTCAACCTCGGAGCTCCGCTTTGAGAGCGACAGTCCCGCGCTTGACACACCTTCAGTGAAAGAAGAGGTGACAGAGTAATGAGCGGTTTCGGATACCTCGTAAAAGAGGGTTTTAAAAATATTTGGAATAACCGTATTATGAGTATAGCGTCAGTCTGCGTTCTCGTTTCGTGCCTTGTTCTCACAGGCTCGGCGGTTCTGTTCACACTTAACGTTGACAAGGTTGTAAAGTCCGTAGAGGGCAGCAACGAGACAACATTCTATCTCGCTGATGACCTGTCCAGAGTTGAGTCGGTTTATGTAGGACGCGATATCAAAGCAGTCAAAAACGTAAAGAGTGTTGAGTATTGCTCGAAGGACAAAGCTATTGAGCGGTACAAAAAGATGCTCGGCGAGGATATTTTCGAGCGAATGAACGAGGATAATCCTTTGCCTGATGCCTACATCGTAAAGATGAAGGATATCAAAAAATACAAACAGACAGTTACCGAAATTCTTGCGATTAAGGGTGTGGCTCAGGTCGCCAGCCGACAGGAAACCGCCGACAGACTCGCGAAGATTGACGGTCTTGTAAAAACGCTCAGCTTTTGGGTAGTGCTTGCGCTGATGATTATCTCGCTGTTTATTATTTCGAACACAATCAGGGCGACTATGCACAACAGGCGTTTTGAAATCAGCATTATGAAATCTGTCGGAGCGACCAACCACTTTGTGCGTGTTCCGTTCGTAGTCGAGGGTATGGCTCTCGGCTTAATCGCGGCGGTTATCTCCACAGTCGGAATGGTTTTCCTTTATGACGGGATAATGAATATAGTCACAAGCGTAATTCCGTTCACGGCGATTCCGTTCTCGGATGTATTCCTCTATGTAGCGGGAGCGTTCCTCGTCGCGGGCGTATTCATAGGCGCTCTGTCGGGTATTATCTCAATCAGAAAATACCTCAAAAAGGAAGGCAATGAAATACTGGGTTGGTAAAATACTAATCGGGTGAGGGTGCCCTGCCCGCAACTAATCACTAATCACTAAAAGAAGGTAATTATATGAAGAAAAAGCTATTGGCGCTGTTTATTACAGTGATTCTAGCTTGTTCGCCGTTTGTGATGCCTGTCGCGAACGCCGACACAGAGAGTGACTATAAACAGAAGTTAAGCAACCTTGCCGACAAGGAGCAGGAGTATCAGGCTCAGCTCGATGAGGCAAAATCCGACATCAAGGATAAGGAAGCTTACAGCAAAACATTAATGAATCAGGTTGAAACTCTCAATGACGAGATTGACGCCTATAACAATGAAATTGCTTCACTCAACGAGTCAATTTCCGAAAAGCAGGCAGCGGTTGACAAAGCCAACAAGGATATCGAAGGTCAGATGAATACGCTTAAAAAGCGTCTGAGAACTATCTATATGGCGGGTGAAACCTCAGACCTCGAGATTATTCTCGGCGCAAAGGATTTTTCGGACTTCCTTGATAAGGTAGAACTCGTAAAAACTCTTTCGGATTATGACAAAGAGTTAATCGGAAAGATTCAGAAGAGACTTGACAGGGTTTCGGGCGAAAAAGAAGCTCTCGAGACCGAAAAGGACGAGCTTGAGGACGCTGAGGCTCAGCTCCAGACCAAAGAGGACAAGCTCAACGACCTGTTGGCTGAGAACGAGGGAGTGCTCTCTGAACTTTATCAGGCAAAGAGCGACGCCGAGTCTCTGCTCGCTGAAGCTCAGGCTCAGGAGAACGAGATTCAGGGACAGCTCAACGCTTATTATGAGTCCCTCAAAAAGCAGGAAGAAGAAAGCAATAACAACGGCGGCAACTCAGGCGGCAGCTCGGGAGGCGGCGGAAACGTTCCCGCGGTCAATCCGTCGGGTTCGGGATATACATGGCCGACCCCGGGATATTATATGGATTGCGTACTTTCTCCGTTTGGCGAGGACAGAGGATACAGCCATATGGGTATCGATATCGGCGCGCCTATGGGAGCTACGGTTGTGGCTGCTGAGAGCGGTACTGTTATCGCGAGCAATAACTCCTGCACCCATAACTTCGGCAAATCAGGTTCCTGCGGCTGCGGCGGCGGATTCGGCAACTATGTTATGATTGACCACGGCGGCGGACGTTCCACAACCTACGGTCACCTTACATGCGCAAATGTATCGTCAGGTCAGTCTGTGAGCAAAGGTCAGGTTATCGGTTCGGTTGGTTCCACAGGCTGGTCAACAGGCGCGCATCTACACTTTGAGACGCGCCTCAGCGGCGCTGCGTATGACCCGATGTCCGAGTACTAAACATA
>JAILPC010000059.1 GCA_024690465.1 Ruminococcus sp. | reverse complement strand
AATGGCAGTACCTACCGGAAAAACTTCTCACAAAAGAAAAAGCACAAGACGTTCGGCTAACTATAAGCTCGACGCTCCCGCGCTCACAACTTGTCCTAACTGCGGCGCATTGACAGCTTCTCACAAGGCTTGCACAAACTGCGGAATGTACAAGGGCAGACAGGTTGTTGTTATGGATGACGCTACATCTAAAAGTAATTAATTTAAAGTAGCCGCCGCTGTTTGCGGCGGCTACAGTTTTAAGTGATAAGTTGTAAGTGGTAAGATTATTTTTGTAAATAATCCGTAATGTCGTTTTAGAAAGTCTTACTGCTTACCGCTTTCCACTTACCACTTAGGACTGTCCTGTAAAGACAGTCCGTTTTTATTGGGAGGCGCGGTATGGCTGTTACAATTAAAGATGTCGACACAAACAGCCGCGCTTTTAAAAAGGGCGTTCGTTCGGGCGATGTTTTGCTTTCGATTAACGGCAACGAGATTGTCGATGTGCTCGATTATCGATTTTATCAGGTCAACAAAAAGCTTGAGCTCGAAATCAGAATACCAAACGGGAAAACAAAAAAGCTCAAGATAAAAAAGGAAGAGTACGAGGAGCTCGGACTGGAGTTCGATTCCTACCTTATGGATAAAGAGCATTCCTGCAGGAATAAGTGCATATTCTGTTTTATAGATCAGCTGCCAAAGGGCATGCGCGAGTCGCTGTACTTCAAGGACGACGACAGCAGACTTTCGTTTCTGTTCGGCAACTATATCACGCTGACTAATCTGACGGAGCACGAAATCAGCAGGATTATCAAAATGCGTATCAGTCCGATTAACGTGTCTGTTCACACGACTAATCCCGAGCTGAGATGCAAGATGATGAACAACCGCTTTGCGGGCGAGGCGCTGGACGCGCTTAGGCGTTTTGCCGAGGCAGGGCTGATTATAAACAGTCAGATTGTAGCCTGCCCGGGAATAAACGACGGTGAGGAGCTTAAGCGCACGCTAACTGATTTGGAACAGCTCGGTGTTCAATGTATCGCGGTTGTGCCTGTGGGACTTACAGGCTACAGGGAGAATCTGTTTAAGCTGACTCCCTATAACAAAGAGACAGCCGCAAGGACGCTCGATATAATCGAGAGCTTCGGCGATAAATTCAAGGAGAAATACGGCAGACGCACGGTATACGCTGCTGACGAGTTCTATATCAAGGCAGGCAGAGAGCTGCCTCCTCCCGAGTATTATGAGGGTTATCCCGCGCTCGAAAACGGCGTTGGTCTGGTGACCTTGCTCAGGGAGGAAACAGAGTTCGCGCTTGAGGAGCTTGAGCGTGACGAAAGACTCAACCACACCGTTACGGCGGTGTGCGGTGAGTGCACATATGAGGAGCTGAGAAAAACTCTCGCTCTGATTAACGAAAAATTTCCGAATATAAAGATTAATGTCCGTAAGATAAAAAATGAGTTTTTCGGCGGTCAGATTGACGTCACGGGGCTCGTTACGGGCGGCGACTTAATAAGACAGCTCAAGGGCGAAGATTTGGGCGACAAGCTGCTTATCCCGTCCTGTATGCTCAGGTTTGAGGGCGATATATTCCTCGACGACGTGAGCGTTGACGACGTGCGGGAACAGCTCGGAATTAATGTAAAAGTAACCGACGGCAGCGGAGAAGCTGTTGTAAGAGAGATTATAAAGAAGGACTAATATGAAGCCTGTAATTGCTATAGTAGGCAGACCGAACGTCGGCAAGTCTACATTGTTCAACAAGTTAATAGGACAGAGGCTCTCGATTGTTGACGATACTCCCGGTGTAACGCGCGACAGAATTTACGGAGAGCTCGAGTGGCAGAACCGCAAGGCTATCGTGATTGACACGGGCGGTATTGAGCCGAAGTCGGACGACGTTATTCTTTCACAGATGAGACGTCAGGCTCAGCTCGCTATTGAGACTGCTCACGTGATTATCCTTGTAACCGATATGAAAACAGGGCTTGTGGCGACCGATATGGACGTTGCGGATATGCTCCAGAAATCGGGCAAGCCGCTCGTCGTTTGCGTCAACAAATGCGACTCAATCGGTGAACCTAAGCCCGAGTTCTATGAGTTCTATAACTTAGGACTCGGCGACCCAGTTCAGGTGTCAGCTGTTCACGGTCACGGCACGGGAGATCTGCTCGACGAGGTGTTCTCGCATTTGCCCGAGGATGATACGGCTGACGAGGACGACAGTATTGTCAACGTAGCCGTTATCGGCAAGCCCAACGTCGGCAAAAGCTCGCTCATTAACTACCTGACAAATGAGGACAGAGTTATTGTGTCCGATATCGCGGGCACAACGCGCGACAGCATAGACACCAAGGTGGAGACAAGGGAAGGCACATTTACCTTTATCGATACCGCGGGACTGAGACGCAAGAGCAGGATTGTTGACGATATCGAAAAGTACAGCATAATCCGCGCGAAAATGGCTATCGAGCGCAGTGATGTTTGCGTTATAATGATTGACGCCGAAGTCGGCTGCACCGAACAGGACACAAAGGTCGCGGGACTGGCGCTCGACGCGGGCAAGGCATGCGTTATAGCGGTCAACAAATGGGACGCTATCGAAAAGAACGACAAGACTATGAGCAGCTTCAACAAGAAAATCGCGGTTGATTTCGCGTTTATGCCGTGGGCTCCCGTTGTGTATATTTCGGCTAAAACAGGACAGCGTGTAGACCAGCTGTTGAGGACTGTTACGGCGGTTGCCGCGAACAGCGCGACACGCATAAAGACAGGAACGCTCAACGAGCTTCTGGCTCAGATTACAACGCGTGTTCAGCCTCCTACTGACAAGGGCAGGAGACTCAAGATTTTCTATATGACGCAGGCTTCGGTCAAGCCACCTACGTTTGTGTGCTTCTGCAACAGCAAGGATTTGTTCCATTTTTCTTATCAGAGATATATTGAAAACCGTATCCGTGAGACGTTCGCTCTCGACGGTACACCTATTAGGATGATAATACGTGAAAGGGGAGAAAAGAATTGAGCGGAATGTTAAGCTTTTTGGCGGCTAACTGGTATCTTGTTCTTATTGCCGTAGTAGTTGCTTACCTGCTCGGCAGCGTTAATACCGCGGTAATTGTCACAAAGATTTTTACAAAGGGCAAAGAGGATATCCGCGAGATGGGCAGCGGCAACGCGGGATTTACCAACGTTCTGCGTTCTGTCGGCAAAGTCCCAGCTATCCTCACGATTGTCTGTGACCTTCTCAAGTCCGTGCTCGCCGTGTTAATCGGCGGCTGGCTGTTCGCGATTGCCGCGGGCAGTTCCGAGAACATCGACGCGGTCATCAGAGTCGGCAAGTACATATGCGGTTTTTTCTGTATTCTCGGACACAGCTATCCGATTTATTTCCACTTCAAGGGCGGCAAGGGTATTGTTACCGCCGCGGGTATGATGCTAATAGCGGACTGGCGCGTGTTCCTTCTGATTCTCGGCACGTTCTTAATCGTGTTTATTATCTCCAGGATTATCTCGCTCGCGAGTATAATAAGCGCGTGTATGTTCCCCGTGTATACATTTCTTCTGGCGTTCTTCTTTGATTTGCCGAACGGCTATCCGTGGCTTTATCTGTGGCTGTGTACGATTGCCGCGTTCGGAATCTGTGTGTTTGTTGTAATAAAACATTCCTCAAATATCGGCAGGCTTATCAGAGGTGAGGAGAAGAAAATCAAGGCAAAGGCAACCACTAAATAAATTAAGTACTGCAACTTGCATGCTTATTTTCTGCCGGCTTATCCAAAAATCAGCATTCATACGTAAAGTATGCATACTGATTGTTTGCGCGACCTGACAAAAAAGCGACTATGCAATTTACAGCACCGATTTAATTAGTACTTGCCTAAAATAAATGTTGTATTTTTTGACATAAGGTATTATAATATTAGTGCGCTAAAGCGCTAATTATTCTTTAGGAGAATTAAAAAATGGATTGTATTTTTTGTAAGATACTCGACGGATCTATTCCGTCAAAAAAGGTTTATGAGGACGATATGATGCTTGCTTTTTACGATATCCAGCCAGCGGCTCCCGTTCATGTCGTAATGATACCGAAGGCGCATATCGCGAGCGCTAACGAGCTCAACGAGGAGAACGCAAAGTATGTCGCGCATATCTTCTCAAAAGCAGGCGAAATCGCGAAGTCTGTCGGAATTGAAAACGGCTACCGCATCGTAAACAACTGCGGTTCCGACGCGGGACAGACTGTATTCCATATTCACTTCCACCTTATGGGCGGAAAGACTTTAGGAAAGATGGCTTAAAAGGTTTTAACATTCAGTTGGAAAAGCTGTTTTATGAGGGATAGAAAATCCCAGACAGTAGCAGCTTGCGTTTGGCGAGGAGGATATAAAATAATGGGTAAGACTTATAAAATGACAATCGCGGGCTGCGAGCGCGAGCTTCCGCTGTGTGAGGTTAGCGAGCATCTTGATATCGCCGCGTTTATTATGTTCGGCGACGTTGAGGTTACTGTTGCTTCGGCTCGTGAACTTCTCAGGAAATGTCCGGATTTTGATATCATAGTTACGGCTGAGGCAAAAGGTATTCCGCTCGGTTACGAGATGGCGCGCCAGTCAGGCAAGGACTATGTCGTAGCCCGTAAGGGACTCAAGGTTTATATGCCTGAGTACATCAATGTCGAGGTGCGTTCAATTACGACTCTGTCTATTCAGAGACTGTATATCGGCACAGACGATATCAACAAGATTAAGGACAAAAGAGTTATTATTGTTGACGACGTTATTTCGACAGGCGAAAGCTTAATCGCGCTTGAGCAGCTTGTTAAGAAAGCAGGCGGAAATACCGTGGGCAAGGTTACGGTTCTCGCAGAGGGCGACGCCGCTGACCGCAAGGATATTATCTTCCTTGATAAGCTTCCCGTATTTCCTAAGTAATAGCTGTTGTAAGAGGTAACTGAGATGACTAAACGACTGTTTGCGTACTTTGGGCTGACTATGCTCTCGGTGTATACAGTCGTTTTTTATTTTGGCTTTGTCGGACTTTGTGCCGCGGGTGTGTTCTCGCTTTCGCTCGTTCTGTACACGCTGATTGTTAAGAACCCGCTTGTCGGCAGGAGCGTTGTTATAATTGTCGCGGTTACGGCGGTTTTGTCTTGCGTTGTGTTTACTCTGTATGACAATACATTCAAAGCAATGGGCGAAAAGTATAACAGAGAAACAGCGTCAGTCACCGCTGTGGTAAAGTCGGACGGAATAAAAAGATACGGCGTGTATAATTACGAGCTTCACGCTGAAAACATAGACGGCGAAGAAACGAACTGCAAGGTTCTGCTTTACAGCAATTTCAAGCTCTCGTGCGATTACGGCGACACAATAAAAGTGAACGCGTGCTTGTATGCCTGTGAGGATAATTACAAGCGTTCAAGGCGGTTTGTTTACGCTGCCGAGAGTGACGGATTCAAGCTCGATTACAGGGTGATAAAGCACGGGAACAAGGGAGTCGGCTATCTGCCGATTTATCTTCGGAATAAGCTCTCGGACGCCGTTCGGAACGTTATAGGCGGAGAGAACGGCGAGTTGTGCTCGGTTATAACCTTTGGCGGACGTGACCGTCTGTCGGATGAAATTGACGCGATTTTCTCTAAAACAGGGCTCAGTTTTCTGATTGTTATTTCGGGACTTCATATGAGTATAATCGCGCTGTTCGTGATGTGGATTCTGAAGCCGCTCGGCAAGCAGAGGACAGGTCGGATAATCCGCTGTGTGATAACAATCGCGTTTATCGTTCTGTATATGTTTGTGACGGGACTTACCGTTTCGGTTGTGCGGTCGGGAATCGCGGTTATCGCGGCAACACTGGCACTCACGCTGTCGAGAAGAAGCGACGTTTACAACAACCTGGGACTTGCGGCGCTGATTATTGTTATTGCAAATCCTTACGCTGTGGGCGATATCGGAATGCTGTTGTCGTTCTCGTCTGTTCTGGGTATACTGTATTTAAGTCCGAAGCTCTGCAGAAGATTCAACAGGTTTTACTATTATCAGAAAAGACAATACGCAAATGAAATTGAAAGGACAAATCAGCAACGCAGAAAGCTGTATTTCAGACTGAGAATTGTTCTGTCGAGTATTACGAATTTTGTTATTAACGGTTTGCTCGTGTCGCTTTCGGCTGTTGCGGCGAGTTTGCCTGTGGCGGCGTTAACTCTGGGAAGCGTAAATCCGATGACTGTTATTTCGTCGGTTATACTTGTACCGCTGACAGCGGCGGTTGTTGTGTTCGCGCTGTTGACAGCACTGTTCTGTTTTGTTCCGATACTAGGCTTTTTCTCGTATGTTTTCGGAGCTGTCGCTGATATCGCGTCGGGGATAATGATTGCGATTGTGCGGTTCATCAGCGGTATTCGCTATCTGACGCTCTATTTTGACCGAGGAACCGTGTGGGTTTGGATAGCGGTTTTCGCCGCGCTCGCGGCAATTGCTGTCCTGCTGAAAAGAGGGAAGAAGAGCGTCATTGCCGCGTTTATGCTTTCTATTGTTTTCCTCGCGGCGAGTGTCGGAATAAAATACTTTATCCACTCAAACAACGTCGTGATGAAGATTACAAATACAGGTACACCGAGCGTGAGAATTTCAGGAGGCGGAATTGAAGCGCTGCTCTATTACGGCGGAGACTACGACAAAATCGGCAGTCTTGAGCGCAAGCTGAGAAGCTCATGCGGTGATGTTAAAACTCTGATTGTGCCCGACAGTAAGCTTAAAACAGCACGTTTTGCCGTAAATATTCTTGGCGGATTTGACGTGGAGAGAGTAATGTTGTATCATAGTAAAGGAACACCGCTCGACCTTGAGGCGCAGGCTATGAACGTTAAAAATTACAGGGAGTTCTTCGCTTCGGACGTTCTGACGCTTGACCTGGGACAAGGCGTTAAGGATATGATTATCAACGACGGAAAATCGACGTGGCAGCGCGTAGAAAGCGGAGATATCAGCGTGTTGATTGCGCCTGACAAGGCTGATGCCGACAGGCTCGGCGAAAGGTACAGAACAGCTGATTTTATCGTGTGCGGAGTTGATATCAGGAACATTGATTTGCTCGATTATCATAACGCGCGGCTGATTACGAAACACGATTTGAACGAGGATTTTAACATTACCCTGAAATAGGAGAAAAACTATGCCCGAGTTATCCCGCAAGGACTTAAAACAGAAGATAAACAAGGGACAATTTGATAACATATATCTGGTTTTCGGCGATGAAAAAATGTACGTCAGAATCGACACGGACTATCTTGTAACCAAGCTGATGGGAAAAAACCCGTCGGAGTTTAACTTTCACAGCTTCACTTTTCCGTGTTCGCTTGACGATATTGCTGTAGCGGTTCAGGTTGTGCCGTTTACGGACGAGTACAACTGCGTCAAAATCGCGGATATGGATATGAACGCTCTGAAAAAAGACGAGCTCGACCAGCTTGAAGCTATTCTGAAAAATATTCCCGACACTACGGTTCTGATTTTTACGATGCCCACGCTTGAGCAGGATATGAAAAAGCAGGGCGCGGCGTTCTCGAAGATTAAGAACTACATCAAGAAGAACGGCGTTATCTGTTTTGAACAGAAAGAGACGGATATTTCTCTCGCGCGTCAGATAATAAAATGGGCTGACAGCCGCGGGATAAAGATTGAGCGAGCGGACGCTTATAAGCTCCAGGAGTACGCGGGCGACGATTTGCACACGATAAAAAATGAGCTCGACAAGCTCTGCAGTTACGTCGGCGACGGTGCTCAGATTACGGGCGAGCATATAGACTTGCTTGTTCCGAAAAGGCTTGAAGCGAACATTTATTATCTTGCCGACGCTATAGTTTCCGAGAACAGCGACAGAGCTTACACTATGCTTGACGCGCTGTATTATCAGAAAGCCGAGCCCGAAAGCATCGTTAATGTGCTCAGCAGAGCGTATATCGATTTTTACCGCGCGCGAATAGGCTCCGAGTGCGGAGTTCCGATTAAGGATATTGCGTCCGAGTTCGGTTACGGCAAACGTGAATTTGTGCTCAAAAAAGCGCTTCCAAAAATCAAGAAAATGCCCACCTCCGCTCTGCGCGAGAGCATAGACGTTATTACACAGACGATTGCTGAGTTTCACTCGACGGTTTCTAACAAAAAGCTCAGCCTTGACAAGCTGACAGCGAAGTTGATTCTTCTGGCGGGCGAAAGATGATAAGCGTTAAAGAAGCCGTAATCGTAGAGGGCAGATACGACAAAATCAAGCTCAGCGAAATTATCGATACGCCTGTAATTGAAACAGGCGGTTTCAGGATTTTCAAGGATAAGGAAAAGCAGAACCTTATCCGCAGAATTGCCGAGGAAAGAGGAATACTCGTGCTCACCGACAGTGATTCGGCAGGGTTTGTTATCCGCAATTTTCTCAAGGGCAGTGTGCCTGAGAATAAGATAAAGCACGCCTATATTCCTCAGCTCATGGGCAAGGAAAAACGCAAGAGCGAAGCATCCAAGGAAGGTCTGCTGGGCGTTGAGGGTGTGAGCGCGGATGTGATTGCCGACGCCGTGAGAAAGAGCGGGGCGACAATTCTCGGCGAAAATAATGAGTTAAGAAAATCAGAGATTACGAAGTCGGATTTGTATGAACTGGGACTTACGGGCAGAGAAAACTCAGCTTTGATCAGAGAAGGGCTCCTTAAAAAGCTCGGTCTCCCGACTTATCTCAGCACAAACGCTATGCTGTCGGCGCTGAACTGTTTATATTCTTTAAACGAATTAAAAGAACTGTTATAAATATTATCACCGTCTTAGTCAATACTAAGTGCGGTGATTTTTATGTATATAAAAAAGAACTCCGCGCTGTTCGTGTTCGGCGGAGTCTGCTACGGAATTATCGAGATACTTTGGCGCGGCAGAACACACTGGTCAATGCTGATTACGGGCGGTGTTTGTTTTCTGACGCTGTTCAGATTGTTCGGAAAAATAAAAGATTTTACGCTCGCCAAAAAGTGTGTTATCGGCTCGGCTGTTATCACCGCGTATGAGCTTTTGTCGGGTGTTGTTTTTAATAAAATGCTAAAATTAAAGGTCTGGGATTACTCCGACAGACCTTTAAATTTCAAGGGGCAGATTTGCCCGCTGTATTCTGTTTTGTGGGGACTTTTGTGTGTCCCCGTGAGCATCATTTGCAAGCGGATTGACAGGCTTAATCGTCGTTGTCTTTCTGCTGCTTAGGCTCGATATAAACGTTGACAGCTATGATACGCTGACTGTTGACCTGCTGAACTACTAATGTTACGTTCTCGTAGGTGAACTTTGCCTTGCGTCTCGGAATAGTCGAGAAATGTTCGAGGATAAATCCGCCTACGGTTACCGCGTCGGTCTCGACGTCGTCGGGATCAATCTCGGCGAGCTCAAACAAATCCTCAAGCGGCATATCTCCGCTGACGATGTACTCGGTATCTGAGATTTTTGTGCAGTCGTTCTCGATTTCCTCGTCCTCGTCCCAGATTTCGCCGACAATTTCCTCTAGTAAATCTTCCATCGTAACAATGCCCAGTGTGCCGCCGTATTCGTCGGTAACTATGGCGATATGAAGCCTTTTTCGTTTGAAATCGTTCAGAGTTTTTGAGAGGTTCTGATTGTTGAATATGAAGTGAGCGGGCTGAATCAGCTTGCCGATATTCGGCTCGCGGTTTTCTGCGAGCTCCTCGAGGTAATCACGTGTGTGCAGGATGCCGATAATATGGTCGATAGTTTCCTTGTAGACAGGTATACGCGAGTATCTGCTCTCGATAACGATGTGCCTGAGCTTTTCGGGCGGATCGGTGATGTCAATAGCCGTGAGGTCAACTCTGGGGGTGAGAATTTCGAGTACGGTTTTGTCGTCAAAGTCGAGCACGGACTGAACCATTTCACTCTCGTCCTCCTCGAGCACGCCTTCGCCTTCGATGTTCTCGACTATCTGTTTGAGCTCGTCCTCGGTTACCGACGGCTGTTCTTCCTTTGTTCCCGCCAGCTTGAGCGCGCCCTGCTTGAGATTTACAAATAGGAAAACAATAGGGGTGAGGATGATTGTTATTGCCTTTAAAACTCCCGCTGTCGCGAGGGAATAATTCTCGGCGTGTTCCTTTGCGAGGCACTTCGGGATAATCTCACCGAACGTCAGAACCAAGAGAGTTGTTACGCCTGTGGCGATTGCCGTGCCGACATCTCCGAACAGCTTCATACATACAGCTGTAGCGAGCGCCGAGCAGCCGAGATTTACAACGTTGTTGCAGATTAAAATAGCGGTTAACGCGTTATCAAAATGGTTTGTAATGTACAGAACACTTTTTGCCTTTTTGTTGCCGTCGTCGGCGTA
>JAILPC010000214.1 GCA_024690465.1 Ruminococcus sp. | reverse complement strand
CCTCTCGTTTCAAGCTCTTTGTCGAGCTTATCAAGGTATATGTTTGAGAGTATCGGCGAAAGCGGTCCTCCCTGCGGGACTCCCTCTTTACTTGAGCTTACTACTCCGTTTTCCATTATTCCTGCATTGAGAAATCTTCGTGAATATTCCGTCACTGTTGAACACCCTGACCGTTTCAAACTGTACACCCGTTCCGCAAAAACTGAACACCGATTCCGCGCAAACTGTACATTGACAAAAATCAGATAGAAATAGTATCATATAATTGCTTTTAACCGCAGCAGAGGATAGTGCAACGCTGAGGAGCGACATGAGCGCTGTTGCGGGGTTTGGCAAGGAGAGTGATACCGTGCGTGTCACTCTTTCTGCTTTTCAAGGGTTCACTCTCCTTGGAAAACCTTAATGCGATAAACCTCGGGTTCGGGCAGAGCCCGATGAGCCGCAGGCTCTTTTATGCGTCATTTTTGACGCCTGTACGCTTTCTCATTGATTCCTTGCACTTGATGACCACATTGTAAGAATCGTGTACAATACGGTCACAGATAGCGTCAGCTAAAATCGGTTCACCGATTTTCTCACGCCAACCCGGGATATCGAATTGGGAACAAAATACGGTAGAGGCTTTTCTGTATCTTGCCTCCGCTATTTCGAGTAAATCACGAGCTTCCGTTTCTTTGAGAGGATACAATAACCACTCGTCAAGAATTAACAGTTTGGGCTTCTTGTATTGATCGATAATTTTTCTGTAAGTACCGTTACTTCTGGCGATAGCTAAATCTGTAAGCAAATCAGGGAGTCTGACGTATTTGACGCTCATAAACTGTCTGACAGCAGACATACCGAGAGCACAGGCAATATATGTTTTGCCACAGCCTGTAGCGCCAAGCAGGATTACGTTATGTTTTTCGTGTATATATTCGCAGGTTGCGAGACGTTCAATTGTGCTTGGTTCAAGATTTCTGTCGCTGTGGTATTCGATATCTTCAACACAAGCTCCAGCCTCAGCAAATTTCGCTCTTTTAATGAGCCTTTTAAGCTGATTGTTCTTTCTGGATGTCCACTCCTGATCCACAATTAAGCTGAACCTGTCCTCAAATGACATTTGTGCCATATTAGGATTAGAAAGTTGTTCCTTAAAAGCTCTGGACATCGTGGTGAGCTTCATTTCATTCAGCTTGTTTACCGTTGTTTCGTTTAACATTAGTCAATCCTCCCTTTGTAGTAATCATCGCCACGCGTAAAGCCGTATTGTGATGAGCTTTCTTTAGCGGGTTCTACCTCGATATCGATCAAGTCCTGACCCGATGAGAGAATTGCTTTAATATTTTTCAAAGAAGGGCGGGGAGTAAACGTTAACGCTTTCCTGCAAGCGCTCTCAAGCCGTTCGGCAGAGTACTTGTCAGCAAGCTTAAGAATTCCCATACAGGCTTTGTAGCCCTGTTGTTCAATTTTGTAACCGTCAAGCAAAGCTTTGATAACAGTTTTGGTGTGAACGCCGATTTTTGTTGCCCACTTGACAAATCTGTCTCCGTTCCACTGTAAATATTTCTGATGATTAGCGGGCATATGGGATTCGGTTGTGCTGTATTGATTAGCTCGTCCGTAAAGTCTGGGATGAGAACAAATACGATTGTTGTCAAAGAAAATTTCTACTGTAGATTTAGTCAGACGTACATCCACTTTCTGTTTGATATATTCATACGGAACAGAATAATTCATTCTGTCTACAGAGATATGATAATTAGGAGCTACCGTGGCTACCCTCCACTCAGCAAGTTCAAAAGGACGCTTGGGTAAAGGTCTCAGGAAAGGCTTTTCGTATTCAAACTCGCTGGCTCTGCTGCCTTCGCGCTTCTGAAACGGATTATTGTTAAAGCTTTCCAGTCTATCTAAAATTGCCTGATTCAATTCATTTAAAGACAGAAACCGTCTGTTTCTTAAAGCTCCGAAAATGAAATTGGTAACCACTCCTACAGTACCTTCGACCATAGCTTTGTCCTTAGGCGCTCTTACACGGCACGGAAGAATGGCGGTTCCGTAGTATTCAGCCATTTCGTTGTAGGACTTGTTGAGTACAACCTCAGATTTGCCGTGTTTAATCACACCTGTTTTTAGATTATCACACTGGAGAATGCGAGGCACGCCATTGAAATATTTAAATGCGTTGACATGGGCTTCAATCCAGCATTCCTGATTCATAGAAAAGAACGCTTCAACGTAAGCGTAGCCGCTGAAAGGTAGTACCGCTACAAATATATACGCCGGCAGCTTTTCGCCCGTAGTAATATCAATTACTTCTGCGGTTTTAACGTTCCAGTCCACTTGCATTATTTCTCCGGGCTTATGATTGATATGCATTGTGGCGTTGGTTTTAGCGACATAATCGTTGTAATACTTGTTGAATTGCGTTGACTGATACGGAATCTCCCCGCTATTACGGCATTCCTCGCAGTACTCAAGCCAAAGCATTTTCAGAGTAACACCCTGACGCTGCAATTCCTTGTGGACATACTCATAATCCGGCATTTTGAAAACAATCTTGCCGTTTTGAGCAGGATACAGCTTTTGAGACAGTTC
>JAILPC010000188.1 GCA_024690465.1 Ruminococcus sp. | reverse complement strand
AGTGGATTTCAAAGGAATTACAGATAATATTATACTCAAAGGTCTGCCGCTTGTGCAGGCGGAGATTATTCGGAAGGTAAGGAATAATAATGAAAAATCCGTATGAAGTTTTGGGCGTTTCACCAAACGCCTCGGAGGCTGAAATTAAAGCCGCTTATCGCGAGCTCGCCAAGAAGTACCATCCCGATAACTATCAGGACAGTCCTCTGGCTGACTTAGCCGAGGAGAAGATGAAGGAAATCAACGAGGCTTATGACGCTGTTATGCAGGCTAAAAAGAACGGTACAAACGCGTCGGGCGGCGGCTTCAACAACAGCTACAGCACGTCCTCCCAGTACGCCAACGTTCGTTCGCTGATTCAGCAGAACAGGCTCGACGAAGCCGAGCAGATTCTCGACTCGGTCACGGGCGACCACAGCGCCGAGTGGTATTTTCTAAGAGGAATGTGCTACTACAGACGCGGCTGGGCACAGCAGGCAGCGCAGCATTTCCAGAGAGCGTGCACAATGGAACCCAACAATATGGAGTACCGTCAGGCGCTCAATAATATGAGCCGCCAGCAGGGCTTCGGCTACGGCGGCTACAACACAACAGGTATGAACCAGCAAAGCCAGTGCGGTGTCTGTGACGTCTGCGCGGGACTTATGTGTATGGACTGTCTTTGCAGAGGTTGCTGCTGATGAAAAACAATACGTTCAGAGTTGCGTTCTGCGGACTTATCACGGCGTTTTCGTTTGTGCTGATGCTCATGACGAGTCTTATTCCCGTCGGAACATTCGCGTTTCCGTGTTTTGCGGGTGTGCTCCTCGTCGCGGTCGTAATTGAGTTCGGCTGGAAATGGGCGCTCGCGGCGTTCGCGGCGGTTTCCATTCTGTCGGCGCTTTTCGCGGGAGATAAAGAAGCGGCGGTGTATTTTATCGCGTTCTTCGGCTTCTATCCCATACTCAAAAGCGGCGTCGAGCGGCTGAAGTCCAGAGCGGTTCAGTACATAATAAAATACGCGGTATTCACCGTGTGTATGATAGGCGCGTTTCTCGTGTGCAAGCTTGTGCTTATGATACCCGACGACGAGTTCACCGTTGCGGGATTATATATTCCCTGGGTGTTCCTGATTGTCGGTGAAATAGCGTTTATATTCTATGACTTGTTTGTGACAATTCTGATTACAAACTATATTTTAAGGGTAAGAGACAAACTTTTCGGAAAAAAATTCAACGGATAAGGTAGTTTTGAAGAAGGTATTGGTATGAAAAATCTGAAAAAGATTACGGCAATGCTGCTGATAATCGTTCTTGTCGCGTCCTTGCAGCTTTTGCCTGTTCAGGCGGCTAACAAATACCCGACAGGTTACATAAAATCCGACGGAGTAAATCTCAGGTCGGGAGCGGACACGTCTTATTCTGTCATCACAACTATGGCTAAGAAAACTACAGCGAAGCTTTTAAGCTGCAAGCTCTACAACAAAGAGTGGTACAAGATTAAGATTTCGTCGGGACAGAAAGGATATGTCAACAAGAGCTATTTCAAAATCGACAGCAACCAGATTTATATTCCCGCGTCTATGACAGGCTACAAGGGATACACGGCGGTTTTCACCAACGTTCTCAACACAACGGGCAAAACCGCCTCATGGTCGAGCTCCAATACGTCGGTTGCGACTGTTAACTCGAGCGGAAGAGTCAGCTGTAAAAAAACAGGCAGTACTACAATTACGCTCAAGGCAGGCAGCCTGAGTATGACCTCAAAATTTACCGTAAAGAACGCCGAGGTAAAGCTCGACAAAACAGAACTGACAATGTTTTCCGACGACAGTCCCGTCACTTTGACAGCGACATGCGTCAGACCTGTTACGTGGACAAGCTCCAATACCGCTGTCGCGACAGTTGAGCACGGAGTTGTAACACCCAAGGGGACGGGCACGGCGAAGATTAAAGCGACCTGCAAGTCGGGAGAAGCCGCCTGTACGGTTACAGTCAAAAAGCGTGTAATCACCCTCAGCGTGACAAAGACGACAATGTACACGGGTAACTACGCTCTCATCACACCGTCGGGAGGCAAATCTTCCTACACGTATTCGTCAAACAATACGTCCGTTGCGACGGTAACTGACAAGGGAATAGTTAACGCTGCGGGAACAGGTACAGCTACAATAACAGTCAAGAGCGGAACGCTCAAGGCGACCAAAAAATTCACGGTACAATCAGGCTCCTCAATAAACCTTTCAAATACAGCGAGCACACTTTTCGCAACAAAAACGCTTTATCTCAAATCGAGAACAGGCGGTGTAAAGTGGAAGACAAGCAGCAAGGATATAGCAACTGTCAGCAACGGATATGTCTATGGCGTCAAAAAGGGTTACGCCGTAATTTCCGCCTATACTGCGAGCGGCTGCAAGGACTGCCTTGTTACCGTCAGGTCAGCTGAGGCGGTAAGATTTGTATACACCTCGGAGAACTCGGTGCTTCTAAACAACACCGTAAAGCTATGTGCGATTACCGATGTTAAACGAGCTAATGTCAAATTCAAGCTCACGGATTCATCGGGCAACTCAAGGTGGGTAAAAAAGCCCTCAAAGAGCGAAACCTCGAAGCGCATTACATGGACGGCGAGCACAAAGATGACCGAGGCGGGTGTTTATACAATAAGCGCTTACGCGCAGTCAAAGGCGAGCAAATCGTGGAGTACATCCGAGGGCGGCAAATCGACCTTCTTCGTAAGCAGCGAAACGAGCAGAGCAACTACCGCTGCCGGCGAAAGGCGCGCCACAACATCACTGCTTAAAAACATAGCGAGCTTTGAGGGTTATCTCTCAAAGGTTACTCCCGACGCTCTCGTTGCCGACTCGCCGACACTCGGATACGGTAAGGTCGTTTTCGCCGGCGAGACATTCTATAACGGAATGACAAAGACCGAGGCGTTTGCCTATCTGACAAAGACAGTCAACGAGTCGGGTTTTACTTCAAGAGTTAACAAGCTGCTGACCGATAACAAAATCAGATTCAACCAGGCGCATTTTGATGCTATGGTGGACTTCTCATATAACCTGGGAGCATACGCAATCGAGTACGACTCCGATTTTATGGATATGCTCAAGAACACCTACGGCAAAGAAGCGAACAAGCTCAAGGGCTATGTAAGGGTTACGTCAACTGACCTCAAAAAGACCGCGGACAGCAGTTCAGCCACGCTTAAAACTATCGTCGGCGGCACATCGGTTACGCTCAAGGATGCGACAGTTTATAACAAAAGCTGGTACAAGGTTACCTACAGCGGTAAGACAGGTTATGTGAAAACCTCGCATATCAAAAGACGAACCACAAGCACAACAAAACGCGACTTGAGCAATGTCGATTTTGCGAAGCTGAAGTCGAATATCCTGCCTTATCACCACGCCAGCGGAACCTGCTACTGGGGACTTCTCTACAGGCGTATCGACGAGGTCGAGATGTTCTTCTTCCGCGACTATTCCGTTGACGGAAGCAGCAACGACTATAAAATCAAGTATCACTGTCCGCGCAACTCAGGCTTCGGCGTAGGATAATTCATAAATTATAATTCCGCTGCATACTCTTAATCGGGACAACCTGATAACGGAGTGATAAAATGCAGGGAATAGTGTTTACATATAAAAACAGAAGACGCCGCAAAAAAATTCGCGCGGTAATCAACAAGCAGGGGATAAAGCTCTTCCTGGGAAGGTGGGGCGGAATAACTCTCTTTGCCTTTATGCTTGCGGCGGGGCTGACTGTCGGCTGTATCTGTTCAGGCAGTCTAAGCTCGGATACGCTCAGAAATCTTGACTTCCTCTTCACGACAAATATGCCCGAAAGGCTGTCGGGCGGTGCGTGGGGAGCGTTCTGCGCGGGATTTGCTTCGGACTTTTTGTTTCTGCTCGCGGCTTTCCTTATGGGACTAAGCCTCTGGGGAGCGGCGGCGCTCCCGTTCATTGCCTTTTTCAAGGGCTTCGGTGTGGGTGTGAGCGCGGGCTATCTTATTCTGACTTTTGGAGTAAAGGGTATTTTGTTCTATGTTTCTGTGCTGCTCCCGGGGATTGTTATCTCGGGTATGGCGTTGATATATGAGCTCAACGCGGCTCTCGGAATTTTCAGAACAGTGTGCAGAGCTCTGTTCGGTAAGGCGAAAGTCGCCTTCAAAGAGCCTGCCGCGCTGTATTTCAGGCGCGGGCTTAAATATCTTATTCTGACTTTTATAGCCTCCGTGACCGATGCTGTTTTGTGGTTCGGTCTGGCGGGACTGTTCTTTTAGATTAATTATTTAGGGTGATAGATTTGGAAAAAACCAAGCTGGGCTTTGTCCGTTTTTTTAACGGATATTTCAGGAACTTGCACAAGCTTATCCTGACCAATATTCTGTTTGCTGTTCCCGCGTCGATTTTTGTGACGCTGTTCTATATGATTAGCAAACTCAGCGGACTGAACCTTAGTGTAATTGAACTTCTGCCGATTATCTTCTGCTTTCCGTTTTTTGCGGGAGTCACGGTAATCACAAGGAATATCGCGCGCGAGGATAAGCAGGTGCCTGTTGTAAAACTCTATTTCAAGGGCTTAAAGGAAAACTTTCTCAGGTTTCTTGTGCACGGAATAATCTACTATATCGCGTTTTTTCTTTGCTATATTTCGATAGCTTTGTACTGGCGTAACGCCCAGATCAACAATATTTATTTTTTGCCGTTCGGTATAACCGTGCTTATCACCACAGCCGTGCTGTTCATAGCCTATAACGTGCCGACTATGACGGTTACCTTTAAGCTGAAAATGGGCACAATTTACAAGAACTCGGCGCTGATGAGCTTTGGTGAACTGAAAAACAACTTCTTCGCCACAATCGGACTGTTCCTTCTGTTCCTGTTTATCGCGAGTATCTATCTTGTAATTCCCGATTTACTCATCAGAAACATCTTCGGAATCGCTCTGTTTGTGATTCTTGTTCCGTCCACCGCTTCATACATTATCAATTTCTATGTTTTCAAGGATATGGCGCGTATGATTTCCGAGAGCGGAGCGCGTTCGGCAGGCGTAAAGGACGACGAAAAAGAGGAGAAGGAGGAGGAAATCTACGACTTCTCTCAGCTTGATCTGGACGAAAACAAGGATATGGAAGAATACCTGTTCTTCGGCGGCAAAATGGTCAAGCGAAAAACGCTCATAAAAATGCGTGACGCACAGGAGGCTAATAATGAGCAAGAAAAAGTCAAAAAAGACTAAAAAGCATCTGCCTGTGAAAAAGAAAAAGAACAGCAAAAAAACGGTGCTAATTATCAGCTGTGTTGCTTTGGCGGCAATGTTGCTGACTGTCGGATTCATTGTTATGGACAGGCTTACAAACCTAAAATATGTTGATTTTGTCGGCAAGCAGATGCAGAGCCGCGCCGCGTACGACTCTAAGGGAAAAGAAGTCGATTTGAAAGAAATCTACAACGTCCGCTACGACAACTATCATGGCAGTCTCGTGTTCAACGAGGACGCAACATTCAGTATGTGGATGACAGTCGGTCCCGAAGATGACGCTGCGGGAACTTTTACTTACAGCAGAGGTGACAGCGTTATTAAAGGAGAGTTTAAAAACGGCTCAAAAATAGAGTTTAAAGTAATCCGCGACAAAGATGATAATTTCACCCGAATCGAAGCACCCTATCAGGGATATACTATATATTTCAGTTAACAGCAAAAATGGGGCTGGCTCAAAACTTGTTTTGAGCCAGCCCCAAGTGGTAAGTGTTAAGCAGTTTTCAAGAAAACAAACAATAAACCAACAATAATTATATGATGAATTATAGGTTGTTTTTTACTATTAGTTTATTTGATTTCTTTCCACCTATCACTTACCACTTTCCATTGGATTAATACGAAAATAAGTACGGAGTAGCTCTTTTGACTTTTGAGCCACTCCGTTAATCGTTGATTGTTAATTCTAAATTAAACAATAATGCTCTTGCCTGTCATTTCCTCAGGCTGTTCAATACCCATAATTCTGAGCATTGTTGGAGCGATATCAGCCAGCACGCCGCCTGTTCTCAGCTTGCAGTCATAGCCGATTACGCAGAACGGTACAGGATTGGTCGTGTGTGCTGTGAACGGCTTGCCGTCGTCGTCAATCATCTTGTCGGCGTTGCCGTGGTCTGCTGTGATGATAGACACGCCGCCCATTTCCTTGACAGCGTCGGTAACCTTGCCCACACACTCGTCAACTGCCTCAACCGCCTTGACAGCCGCGTCAAATACGCCTGTGTGGCCTACCATATCGCAGTTGGCGAAGTTGAGGATTATCATATCGTACTTGCCGCTCTTGATTGCGGGTACGAGTTTCTCGGTGACTATCGGAGCGCTCATCTCGGGCTGGAGGTCGTATGTAGCGACTGAAGGTGACTTAACAAGGATTCTGTCCTCGCCCTCGTACTGTTTTTCAACACCGCCGTTATAGAAGAAAGTTACGTGAGCGTATTTCTCGGTCTCGGCGATACGCAGCTGCTGCTTGCCGAGGTTCGACATATACTCGCCCATTGTGTTCTTAAGGCTTTGCGGCTTGAACGCGATGTCAACGTTGGGCATGGTCGCGTCGTACTGAGTCATACATACATATGTAAGAGGGAAGAAGCCGTTTCTTCTCTCAAAGCCGTTGAAATCAGGGTCAACGAGAGTTCGCGTAATCTCTCGCGCTCTGTCAGGACGGAAGTTGTAGAAGATAATGCTGTCATTTGCTTTGATAGTGTCGCCGCCCTTGACAACAATCGGAACAACAAACTCGTCTGTTACACCGTCGTCATAGCTCTTCTGAATAGCCTCAACGGGACAGTCGGCAGGAACGCCCTCGCCGTAAACCAGCGCGCTGTACGCCTTTTCGACGCGTTCCCAGCGGTTATCTCTGTCCATAGCGTAGTAACGTCCGTGAACCGTAGCGATTCTGCCCACGCCGATTTTCTCCATTTCCTTAACCGCGTCCGCAACGTATTCCTTGGCGGATGAGGGAGGAACGTCACGACCGTCGAGAAACGCGTGAACATAAACCTTCTTGAGACCTTTTGCCTTAGCAAGCTCGAGAATACCGTAAAGGTGGGTGATGTGGCTGTGTACACCGCCGGGTGACATAAGTCCCATCAGGTGCAGGCTCGAGTCGTTCTCGAGAGCCTTGTCCATAGCGTTCACAATAGCCTCGTTGTCCTTGAGTTTGCCGTCTTCGATGGTCTTTGTAATACGGGTGAGCTCCTGATACACAATTCTGCCCGCGCCGATATTGGTGTGACCGACCTCACTGTTGCCCATCTGTCCGTCGGGCAGACCTACGTCCATACCCGAAGCTCCGATTTGTGTAATCGGATTTGACGAGAACAGTCTGTCGAGGTTGGGCTTGTTAGCCGCGGCTATGGCGTTGCCCTCAGGCGGAGCAATGCCGAAGCCGTCAAGTATCATTAATAATACAGGTTTTTTCATAGTAAAAACCTCCTGATAGATTTATTCAGCCTTTTGTAGCTGCGTCGATGATAGCACCGAACTTAGCGGCTACGAGTGAAGCGCCGCCGATGAGGCCGCCGTCAACGTTCTCTTTGGATAAGAGCTCAGCTGCGTTGGCGTCGTTCATTGAACCGCCGTACTGAATTGTGATAGCCTGAGCTGTTTCCTCGTCGTATTTCTTGGCGAGCTCTGCTCTGATAAACGCGCAGACTTCCTCAGCCTGATCGGCTGTAGCTGTTTTGCCTGTGCCGATAGCCCATACAGGCTCGTAAGCGATGATAGTTTTCTTGGCGTC
>JAILPC010000149.1 GCA_024690465.1 Ruminococcus sp. | reverse complement strand
GTCGGGAAGCTCGTCTTTAACCTTTGCGTTTTTAACAACCTTAATCATAAAACGGAAATCGGGGTTTTCCTTATCCTTGCCGAAGCTCCATGATATATCCTTTTTGGTAATTTCACCCTTGGGGTTCTCATAGAGGTTATTTTCGGAACCGATCAGCTTCCATGATTTATCAAAGCTATAGTTGATCGCGTACAGGTCGTCATCAATATCGGCGCCAACTGAAGTGCTGTTCGTAAAGCTTAATTCATTCATTTTTTTCTTGAATGCCTTATTGTCAATATCTTTAGCAAAGGAATAGCGGAAGCCGTACACATCTTTTCCGCGCTGAATCAGAGCGGCCTTGTCGGGCTTTGACTCATAGATATAGTAGTTCATGCCGTTGTATTTCTCTTTCTTGAGAGAACTGAGCGGAAGAACATCCGCAAGCTTGATGCCGATGTTGCAGGCATATGTAATACTTGAATCATCGTCAAAATAAAAACTTATGTCCTTTTCGGTAATCTTTCCGTCGGCGGACTTTATGATATAGCGGCCGACGCTTTCATAGTTATCGGGAGTTTTGAACGAGATATTCGCAATGCTTTTCTCACTCGCGATTGTCGGCGGATCGGTAGGTTCGGTTTTAACAGGTTCATTCTTGCTGCCCGAACCCGAACTGCCACAAGACGCAAGAGAAAATATAAACGTTGCCGCGATTAATACTGCTAATATTTTTTTCATAATACTGCGCTCCTTTAGAAAAAATGTGAAAATCATTTCGCTTTTATCCTACCATATCAAAACTGTTTTTGCAATAATTATTTGAGTTGTCGGGGTGAAATAATAATGTACAAAAAACGAAAATAATACATAAAGTAAAAGCGAAAGCTTTCTGATGAACGCTTCCGCTTTTACTTTTGATTTATGAATAATGTAATTATGAAAGGAATGTCAATTTACCATCTGTTCATTTCGCCGCCACCCATTCCGCCGCCGAATGTCTGGTTGGTGATGGTATCGGTTTCGGTGCCGTTGACTATGATTGTGCCGCCGTTCTTTTCGCAATTGCCATCGTAGTCAAAGGGTGACTGAGCGTTGATGCTTATAGTTCCGCCGTTGATATAGAGGTCGCCGTTTGAGTCAACTCCGTCGGTGTCGCCCTGTCCCATATCGATTGTGATGTCGCCCCCGTTGATTTCAATCGCGGTATTTACGGAATCGGATTTGCTCGAGGCGTTTATTCCGTCGTCGGACGCGGAAATCTTAATCGTTCCGCCGTTGAGCTTAACATAGGTGCTCTCAATACACTCGGACGCCGTGAGAGCAAATGTGCCGTCGTCAATCTGTACTGTTGTAGTTCCTTGGATACCGTCGGCAGAAGCGGTAATATTGAGTGTTCCGCCGCAGATGTAGACATAACCTGACGAATTATCGTCGCTGTTTTCAGCATGGAGACCGTCCTTTTGTGAATTGATTGTTATTTTTCCGTCGGCAATCGCTACGGAGTCGTTGCCTTCAATCGCGTCTGCTGTACTCGTGATATTGAGTGTGCCGCCCGTGATTTTGAGATCGTCCTTGCTTGTAATGCCGTTGTCTGCGGAAGATATCTCGAGCGTGCCCTGCCCGTTGAGAACAAGGTCGTCCTTTGAGAAGATGACAGCGTCGGTATTTATTTCGCCGTCCTTTGTGAAACTGCCTGTCACATTAAGAATGTTTTTGCTGTCTTTGGCTGTCGTGACAAAAACCTTGTCCGCGCTCTTTACATAAATCGCGGGAGCGCTTTCGTTTGAAATACTCACTCCGTCGAGCACAATCTGAACCTTGTCGTCGTCTGCCGCGTCAACCGTTACGGTCGCATTCTCGGCGTTTCCGCTGAGCACATATACGCCCGCCTTTGTTATCTCGATATTCTCACCGTTTTTTACCGTATATTTTACGGCGTCGGTAAGGTCGGCTGTCTGCTCAAGGTCACGGTCTGTAAAAACGCTGTCCTTACTTAGCGTACCCTCAAGACTTGCGGCTTTCAGGTCTTCTTTTGTCGAGGTGTCTGTATCTTCGGCGCTTTCGGCGGAAGTACTGACCGCTGTTGTCTGCGCGGTTGCTGTTGATTTTGTCGATTCGCTGCTTTGCGATGTACACGAGGCGGCAGTTGCCGTTATCAAAGCCGCCGCGATAATTGCTAATAATCTCTTTTTCATTTTAATTGCCTCCATATTTCTGTTAAAGCTGGTTTTCTGTTTCGACAAACGGCATAATAGCGATTTCGAGGTTGCCGTTCTGAGTGCGGAGTTCATCAACAAACTCCTTTTGCCGCGCGGAGTCCTTCATCTTGATTTTGTAGGAAAGCTTGAACATTGAGCCCATAGCCGTTGTTTTGACTCCGACGTTATCGCATTTTGTAAGGTACTTTTTAAAAACCTCGTCGAACGCGTTCTGATATTCGAGTGATTCGGGGATAGTTATTCTAAGCAAATTCTCCTCGGCAAATCGCTTGTGTTCAAAAATCGGGAGCGCCGAAAAAGCTATAAACAGCAGAGACAAACACACGAGGATTATTATTCCGTAGGCGATGTAGCCCATTCCGAAGGCTATTCCCGAGCTCATTGCTATAAAGATCGCGGCGATTTCGTCCGCGCTGCCCTGTGCCGAACGGAAGCGTATCAGACTGAACGCTCCGCCTATCGCGACGCCCGCGCCGATGTTGCCGTTTACAAAGGTAATTACCGCCGCTACAACGAACGGAATCAGTGCCGTTACCGTGAAGAAACGCCTGGTTGAGCGTATTCTGAAAGATATCACAAAGGCGTAGAGTATACCGAAAAGAAGCGAAGCTCCTGCCATCGTGAAGAACTGCTCCGCCGTCACAGACGACGAATATATCGTGTTTAGAATTGTGTTTAAATCCATTGTTCTACCTCCTGTACTGACTCGTCAGCAATCTTTTGTACGCCTCACCGTACTTTGAGAAACTTGTTTTATATATTTTGCCCTCATCAAGAATCCTCGCAAGCCAGAGCGGCATAGCGCCCTGCACCTTTACCTCGAGGATTGAATAACCCTCGGGCAACAGCGGTTCACCGTCCATTGAAACCCTGAGGTCAAGGTCGTCCATTCTGAATCTGGGATTGTTGTCTATGGTAAGTCTGAGCTCACCTGTCGGCTCATAATACGCCGTGCGGTCGTAGATTATAAGACAGGCAGGCATAAGCTCGGGATTCTGTGAACAAAAGAAGCTTATCTCCCTGCTGATCTGATCTTTCTGAAAGCTGTTTGCGTCACCGTCAAAGAAGTTCTCCGCCTCGGGGATTGTGCTCTCTATTCTTCGTTTATAAACTATACCGAAAGCCTTGCGCTTGAGCTCCAGAAATACGGGTGAGTTGTCCGTTGCCAAACCGTAGGAACGGAGTCGGAGCTTTTCCTTGAACAGCGGTTTTTCATTCGACATACGAATCAGCCTGTAGTCGGGTGTGTCGTAGTAGAGCGAAGCTATTGAGGTCTTGCCGAATCGATCTACAAAGAGCCTGCCCTCAAGTTTTTGCTTCAGAAACTCCTCCTGTTCCTCGGTGATTATATATTTTATTTCGTAACGTTTCATAACCGCTACGGGGTTGAATACTACTGTAGTGCCGCTCATTTTGTTTGCCTCCGTTTTCTTATGTTACAGATATCATACAGGAGATTTTTGAAAAACGGATGAAATAAATTTGTCCTTATAATGAAGTTATTATGAAAAATTTTCAAACAAGAA
>JAILPC010000057.1 GCA_024690465.1 Ruminococcus sp. | reverse complement strand
TACTCGCCTACAACGAAAAACTGAAAGGATGATTATATGAAAACACTAAACGATTTTAAGATTATCGGTATCGACCACGGTTATGGCAATATCAAAACTGCAAACTGTTGTTTCCCCACGGGCGTGATTGCGAGTGATACCGAGCCGCCATTTACCAACGACCTGCTCATTTGGAATAACAAGTATTATTCCATCGGCGTTGGGCACAAGGAGTTTACGGCGGACAAGTTCACCGACGAGGATTACTATATCCTCACTCTTGCCGCTATTTCCAGAGAGCTCAACCGTGAACGTATCACCGACGCAAAGGTGTATATTGCCGCCGGACTTCCGCTGACTTGGGTAACACGGCAAAAAGAAGAATTCAAAAAATATCTGCTTCAACATCGAACAGTAGATTTCAACTTCCGCAGGACAGATTATCATATTGAAATCATCGGAGCCGATGTATTTCCGCAGGGCTTTGCAGCAATCGCCGAAAGGCTCGGTGAATTTAAAGGCACGACAATGCTCAGCGACATCGGCAACGGTACGATGAATCTCTTAAAGATTTCTGACCGCAAGCCCGATATGCTCAATATGTTTACCGAGAAATACGGCGTGTATCAATGCACCCTCGCCGTCCGTGAAGCGATGATGAGAGAACACCACACTAGCCTTGACGAGAGTATCATCACGGAGGTTCTCAAGAAAGGCACAGCGGATATTGACGGCGAATATCTTAAGACAATCATTACGGCGGCGAAAGCCTATACTGCCGAGATTTTCCGCAAGCTCCGTGAGCACGACTACAACCCAAAGCTGATGAAGCTGTATGTTGTCGGTGGCGGCGGTTGTCTAATCCGTCATTTCGGAAAGTACGATAAAGACAGAGTATTTATCAATTTCGATATTTGCGCTACGGCAAAGGGCTATGAGTATATCGCCTACACAAAGCTCAGTAAGAACGGCGGTGCGGTATGATTAAGAACTTAAAGCTCCGCCTCAACTTGGATGTTGAAGCGGAGAAACGGGTATATGATTATCTCCAAAATTCCGAGCGTTCTATCAGCAAGGAAGCGATACGCTCTATCAATGACTATCTTGATTTGATAGAGGAACGAAAAAACGAGGACAGATTTCTTGACCGTGTTACCGCTACCATTCAGGATAATCTGAAGGCGCTCACGCCTTTGCTGAATCTACTCACGCTTACACAGCCTGTTGCACAGCCGCAGCAGGCTATTCCTGATTCAGAGGAAAAAGACAGTTCTGCCGAAGAAAATATGCTTGAGTTCCTTGATAGCTTTTAGACGACACTTTTGCTGTCAAAAGAACGCCAATTATCAGGCGATATGTCACCGCTTTTATTATACGGTACAAATCCCGCTTTTTCCGGCGACATTTGTCGAAAGGTTGACCGCACTTTTGTCACCGAGAAATTTGAGATTATTTTGACAGCGCTATACAAAGTATAAGTCACAGCAGACAGGGTGATAATTACACTCCGTGGCTGTGTCTTATACTGTAGCAAGCAGGGAATTTGTACGGCAAATTCCAAATACAACAGCCCCGAAGCTGTTGTAAATCTTTAGGGACACCCTAACACCCGATGAAAGAAGGTATATTATTGAACGATAAAAATGCAAGAATCGAACTGCGTGTTACGCAGTCCGAGAAAAAGAAGATAGCCCGGCTTGCCGAGAGTTGCGGCTTATCTCAATCTGAATATGTCAGACAAAGGGCATTGGGTTATGCGCCGAGAACGGTGCTGCCTGATGTCTTTTTTCATTTCTATCAAATGCTCTGCCGCTTGTGTGACGAGATTGCCGATAAGGTATCACCTGAAACCGAGCAAAGTCTGCTTGAAACAGTTGATGAAATTCAACAGCGCCTACTTCTGCCGGAGAAATCCTCTGCCAAGCAAATCTATAAGGAGGTAACGACGTGGCGACAACAGGCTTCTGGCCCGTCAAAGGACGGCTAAAGGATGTTATCAATTACGCTCAAAATCCCGATAAAACAATCGAGCGCAAATATCTTGACGACGACTTAGCTACCACTCTCAATTACGTTGAGAACAGCGATAAGACAGATCAGACAATGTATGTCAGCGGTATCAACTGCACGAAGAAACAAGCATACGAGCAGATGATGACCACAAAGCGGCGTTTCGGTAAACTCTGCGGAAATGTGGCGTATCACGGTTATCAGAGCTTTCAGTCAGGAGAGGTCACACCCGAAGAAGCACATCGTATCGGCATAGAAACCGCCAAGCGTATGTGGGGCGACGGATATGAGATAGTCGTCACGACGCATCTGAATACGGCAAATCTACACAATCATATCGTCGTAAACAGCGTTTCATTTCGTACCGGGAGAAAGTTTGAGAATCACATTTCCGACCATTACAAGCTGCGTGAAATTTCCGACGAGGTCTGCCGTGAATATGGAAAATCCGTGATTGAAAACGCTCCGTTCTACGGTGGCGACAGGGCGTATTGGGTACGCAAAAGCGGACGAATACCACACAAGGATATGCTGCGTCACGATGTTGATGAAGCATTAGCCTGTACGATCAAGCCGTTTGATTTTGAATTATATCTGCGCTCGCTCGGCTATCAATTTGTCCGAAATTTCAAGTATCAGCATCCGTCCTTGATCGCTCCCGACTGGCTAAAACCGGTCAGGTTAAGCAGTCTCGGCAAGGATTACTCCAGAGAAGCAATACTCAGGCGGCTGCAATCTCAGCGTGAGGATAAATACTTTGTGGATTTCTATACGCCGAAATCGTTTTATCAGCGCCAACCGCTGATAGTAAGAATCAGGGATTTTGAGAAAAGAACGGAACCCGATGTTATCACGGCGCTGTTCGACCTGATTATCACGATAGCCAAACTCATAACGGGCAACAACGTGCAAAAGAGGGATTACCGTCCGGTATCTCCCGATTTGAGAGCGGAAATTCAGAATCTTGATCGAACGCTTGAAGAATACCATTTTCTCCGTGACCACAACGTGGAATGCGCAGAGGATTTTGTATCTTGCCGAAAGGAAATTGCCGAGCAAATCAAGGCTTATGAAACCGAGCGACAGCATATCCGCAACCGAATTCGCAGAGCGAAAACGCCCGAAGAAGATAATTCTCTTAAAGAACAATGCAGAGAAATCACAAAGAAGCTAACACCCTTGCGCAAGCAGCTCATCATCTGCGAGCGCATTGAAAACAAAGTGCCTCGGCTCCGTGCTTTGATCGAACAGGAAAAGCAGCTGGAGCAAGGCAGATACAAGTACAAATATTATCACCAAAATAAAACGAAACAAAGGAGATATGAAAGATGACCAATATATCAATCAACAAATTACACGAATTTAAAGACCATCCCTACAAGGTGATCGACAACGACGAGATGAACAGCCTCATCGAGAGCGTTCAGCTGCAGGGCATTATGACGCCGCTGATCGTGCGCCCGTTAGAGGATACAACAGACGAATATGAAATCATATCGGGACATCGCCGCTTCCGTGCGGCGCAGAAGGCAGGGCTTACAGAAGTCCCTGCCTTTATTCGTCCCGTCAGCCGTGACGAAGCGGCGATTATGGTGGTGGACAGCAATCTCCACCGTGAGCATTTGCTGCCGTCGGAGAAGGCTTTCGCCTACAAGTTGAAGCTGGAAGCGATGAACAGACAGGGCAAGCGTACCGATTTAACTTCATCGCAAATTGCGACAAAGTTCGACAGCGCAACGGAAATAGGCAAGCAAGCCAATGAGAGCCGTGACACGGTTTACCGCTATATCCGTCTGACTAACCTCATCCCTGAATTACTTGAACTGATGGACGAGGGCAAAATCGCTTTTTCCGTTGGCGTTGAGCTCTCATATCTGAGCGTCAATATGCAGTATTATCTGCTGGACATTATCGAGCGTGACGACTGCACACCGTCTTATTCGCAGGCGTTCCATATGCATAAGGAAATGCACAACGGAACACTCACGATGCAGTATGTTGACAAGCTGATGGGAACAGAGAAGCCCAATCAGCGTGAAATGTTAAAGATCCCCGTCGAGCGTGTGAGAGCCTTCGTGCCGAAGAACTACACCAACAAGCAGGCAGAAGATTATATCGTCAAGGCAGTTGAGCATTACAACAAGTATTTACGCCGTCAGCGTGACAAGGAGAGGTGAGCTGATTGAAATACGATATGAACGACCACACAAAGCAATACCGTTTAATCAACGGACACCGCGTCTGTATCTCGTTTGCAAAAGAACCTAATACCGACTTATTCGGGAATATCAGGGGTATTTTGCTCACCTGCGCAGACACCTCGCATATTTGTCAGAAAACGTCGAATGATGATAGGATGGAACCAATAGAAAAGGAGGCGTCTTAATGGATAAAAACAGAGTATGCTGTCTGTACCGTGTTTCTACAGATAAGCAGGTTGATTACAATAACAATGACGAAGCGGACATCCCGATGCAGCGCAAGGCGTGTCACCGTTTTGCGGATAAAATGGGCTGGACTATCGTTCACGAAGAGCAGGAGGACGGTGTATCGGGACACAAAATCCGTGCCGAGAACCGTGACAAAATTCAGGCTATCAAGGAGCTTGCCCGCAAGGGCAAGTTCGATATCCTCCTCGTGTTTATGTTTGATCGTATTGGGCGTATAGCCGATGAAACACCGTTTGTAGTAGAATGGTTCGTCAAGAACGGTATTCAGGTCTGGAGCACACAGGAAGGCGAACAGCGATTTGATAATCATATCGACAAGCTGCTCAACTATATCCGATTCTGGCAGGCTGACGGAGAGAGCGAGAAAACTTCTATCCGCACACGTACAAGCCTCGGTCAGATGGTAGAGGAAGGACATTACAAAGGCGGCAACGCCGCACTCGGTTATGAGCTGGTCAAAAGCGGTCGACTGAACAAGCGCAAGCACGAGCTGTATGATTTGAAGGTCAAAGAGGATGACGCGGCTATTGTACGCCTGATCTTTGATAAATATACCAAAGAGGGCTTAGGCGTTCAGAAAATCGCTAACCTTCTGAATGACGGCGGATATAACAATCCAACAGGCAACCGCTGGGCGTATAACACAATACGAAACATCCTTCACAATCCGACCTACACGGGTTATCTCAGAAGCGGAGACAGCCGATCACCGTTCATTCCTGAATTGCAGATCATATCTCAGGAGCAATTCGACAGAGCGCAGGATATACTCCGTCAGCGTGCCGATGTTATTAAAAACGCACCGCGTGTTCCGCTGAATATGAAGGGGAATTCGCTCTTATCGGGAAATGTATTTTGCGGTCACTGCGGCGCAAGACTGCATTTGTCAACAGCGAGCAAGTATTATACTAAAGCCGACGGTACAAGAGTCAAGAAACCTCGAATCCGCTATGTCTGCTACGGCAAGACGAGGAAAATCACAAAGTGCGACGGGCAGTCTGCCTATGTACAGCACAAGCTCGACAGTATTATTGAAAGCATCATCAAAGAGATATTTGACCGTATCAAAGGTGTTTCTAAAAACTCTATCATAAAATCTCGCTTCAAGGAGGAGCTAACCGTCAGAAAAGCCACTCTCAAACGCAAGCAGGCAGAATACGCTAAAGAACTCGAAAAGCTGAACAAGCTCCGTGAGGAGGTTGTGAAATCAATTCAGGGTGAAAGCGCGTTCTCACAAGCTATGTTGGCAGGGCTTGTAGAGGATTCCGAGAAAAAATCCGCATCACTCAAAGCTCAATGCGAAAAAGCTGAGCGTGAGGTTGAATCGTCCCAAAGCCTTATTAATGACTTAAATGACCAATATGATCAAATCATTTCGTGGTCGAGCCTGTTTGACAGTGCGTCCATTGAAGCAAAGAAGATGATAGTTAATTCGATGATCAAGCGAGTTGACGTTTACCGCAACTACGAATTGAATGTAGAACTGAATATGAATATCCGCCAATTCTTCCTCGGTATGGACGAATCGGAAACCTATCCAATTACAGCATAAATGAAAACATAAAAGAATCCGCCTGTTCGTTATGAACAGGCGGAAATTCGTGGTGGAGCAGACGACGTCATAGTCGAACACTGGTCCTCGTAGGTTTTATCGGAGCTGAAGGCTTCTTCAATTTCCTCCAATGGTATGTTATCAACGCTCAACGGCTTCTTGCTCGCGTTGATTATCAGTGTGAAATGGTCATCGTACAGATACACGGAATGAACGAGGATATTGATGATAGCTCTGCGTTTATTTACATCATCCAACGGCATATCACAGACAAAATCAAGGAATGCGAGTATTTGTGTTTCCGAAAGACAGATACGTTTATTTTCCTCAATAGCGAGCTGTTCTTCCAACGCTGCTTTTTCAGCCTGACGTTTGTTAAGCCGTTCTGTCAGCATTGGAACGGATTGCCCTTGTTCGATACCTTTCCATAGATTTTCTATAGCGGTATCCGCTTCTCGGATGGCGTTCTTTAGTTGCTTGACCGTCAGGTTATCGGGGCTTTTGCTGCATTCCTCCGCAACCTTTTTAGCTATAAATTTGATATTGTCCTCAGTGAGCAGCTTCAAACATTCGGCAATTACTTTGTCCTCGATTTTCTTCTTGCTGACAATCGTTTTGTCACAGCGTTTCTTTCGGGCTTCCTTGCAGATGTAATAGTGATACTGCCTACCTGATTTGCCTGTGCCGCCGTAACCGACCATCATATTCTTGCAATGACCGCAAAACAGCTTTGTCGTCAGCAGATACTCGCCCTCACCGTGCGTTCTGGCAGGTGCCTTCTTGTTTTTGTTCAGAATATCCTGAACCTTATTGAATAAGTCGTCGTCTAAAATCCTCGGCATTCCGCCCGGTGTTTCCTGTCCCTTATACATATATACTCCTATATATCTCTTGTTGCTCAACATACGGCTGAGGCTGTTATAAGTAAAATCGTTCCCTAATGAAGTCTTTACTTGTCGGCGTTTCAAATCCTTTACGATTTCGGCTTTTGTTTCTCCGCTTGCGTATCGCTCAAAAATCTCCCGAACAATTCTTGCTTCGTCCTCATCAACATAAAAGCGTCGATCCGAATCGACCTTGAATCCAAGCCCGGGATTGCTGCCATTGGATAAGCATTTCTGCGCATTGATTTCCATTCCCCGATGGATTTTCTGAGATAGCTCGGCGGAATAATATTCCGCCATACTCTCTAACACACCTTCGACGAGAATACCCGACGCGTCATCGGTAATGTTCTCCTTTGCCGACAACACTCTAACGCCGTTCTTTTTCAGCTTTGCCTTGTAGATTGCACTGTCGTAACGGTTTCGGGCAAATCGGTCAAGCTGATAAACTAAAACTCCCTCAAAGGTGTGTTTATCGCTGTCGGAAATCATACGCTGAAATTCGGTGCGGTTATCATATTTACCGCTCATTGCCCTGTCTATGTATTCTCCGACAACAGTATAATGATTCTGCTCCGCATATTCATAGCACACTTTCAGCTGACCTTCAATAGATTGCTCAGTTTGGCTGTGACTCGAAAAACGGGCGTAAATTACTACATTCATTTTTACCTCCTTTGCTCTCCGCCGTAACGACGGAGAGCTTTGTATTTATATTACAGGAATTGTAGAAAACAGTCGATTGTGTCAAATTCACGCAATCTTTTTTTCGTCCTGATATTCGGGGTGAACCTTTAGCCATTCTTCATAGTATTGCTTGCCGAACTCGCTGTTATAGAACTCAATGATATCGGGAACAAACGCTTTGGCAAGGAGCGTTAATGCTTCTTCCGAGTATTCCGCGGTTTGAAATTTATTGTTCAATAGGCTCACCTCATCTTTCTCGTTCTCGCTGACGCTTGAGGTAGCGTTGATAGTAATCGCAGGCTTTCAGAACAAAATCCTCAAGCTGATTGTCGGTCGCTTTCGGAGCATATTTTCTCACTTTATCCATCGGGATTTTAAGCGTTTCTCGCTGATTGGGCTTCTCTGTTCCCATCAGCTTGTCAACATACTGCATCGTGATTGTTCCGTTGTGCATTTCCTTGTGCATATGGAACGCCTGAGAATAGGACGGTGTGCAGTCGTCACGCTCGATAATATCCAGTAAATAGTACTGCATATTCACACTCAGATAAGACAACTCCACGCCGACAGAGAATGCGATTTTGCCCTCGTCCATCAATTGAAGTAACTCCGGGATAAGGTTAGTCAGACGGATATAGCGATGAATCTGTCTTGCACTTTCGTTAGCCGATTCTGCAACTTGTTCTACGCTCCACTTCTCGCCAACTTGGCGAGAAGCACCTTGATGTGCCAGAGCATCCATCTTCATTTTGTAGGCATATGCTTTTTCCGACGGTAGAAGATGTTCACGGTGGAGGTTGCTGTCCACGAGCATTATTGCCGCTTCATCACGGCTGACGGGACGAATGTCGGCAGGCACTTCTTTTAGTCCCGCCTTATGCGCCGCGTGAAAGCGGCGGTGTCCCGATATGATTTCATACTCGTCCTTTGTTTCCTCCAACGGGCGGACGATCAGCGGAGTCATAATGCCCTGCTGCTGTATGCTCTCGATGAGATTATTCATCTCTTCATTGTCGATCACCTGATAAGGGTGGTCTTGAAATTCGTGTAATTTGTTGATTGATATATTGGTCATCTTTCGTAACTCCTTTGTTTTGATATTGTTTTAGGTTTGATTCCGCGTGCAAGGTTCTGAGCCTGCGTTTCAATGCGGATGTTTTCTTTTATTTTCGGATTGTCCTCAATAATTGTTTCGGCGATCCGTTTCTCCTTGCGGAGCTGCCGTAAAAGCGTGGTGCAATCATCACGGCTTTTCAGCAAATCCTTACGTCTGTCGTTGTCATCGCAGCGACGCAGTTTGTTGTAGATTTTCTGTCGAAGCTCGGAGACTTCCTTGATGTCCTGATCTGTTTTAGCTATAAAGCTCTGCACATCATCAAGCGTGTTCAGATTCTTATGAGCGACTAGAGTAACTTGCCGTGAAAACCTGTCTAAATGACGCCACGCTTCACGCATTTCAGGAGTAAGCGGTCTTCGCTGATTCCATTTCGGCAGCTTACCCATCAGGTAAAGATAGTGTAGATACTTGGCGTATAAGCCGCCAAAGCATTTGAGTTTTCTGAAACTGCCACGGAAATATACTCGCTTTGGTTGAAACAACTTCATTTGCTTTTGCTCGTATTCATATCTGCCTGAGTTGCGCCAATGCTCATCCTTGTTGGTGTAAATCCTGCTCCTGATGGCTTCGTTGCAGTATTCATCACCCAAGCGGTACATCCTCACCGCCTTCTTGCTGTTGACGGAGCGGATTGTCCAATAGCGGTGTTTCGGATTCAGATTCAGTACATAGCCCTGATTTTTCATAATCCACTTGAAATAATCGAAACTCCTTGAGTGTTTTATGGCGTAATCTATCGCTTCACGCATTAGGTTGAATGTTGTCGGCTCGCCATTCTTTTCGGCAAAGTAAATGTTTCGGGGCGTTTTACCCTTCGGATTCTTAATTAACGTCAAGCCGTGTTCGGCACAAAGCTCATCGGACAGTCCTCGAAACCGCCAATATGCGCCCTCGTTGCAGTTGAACTTTTTGCCTGACCACATATTGACGCTGTTTATTACGAAATGATTGTGCAACGTACCCGTGTTTAGATGAGTAGCAACCAAGACCTGATATTCGCTACCCCACATTTTCTTTGCAAGTTCTACGCCGAGTTGGTGACACAGCTCGGGAGTAATCTCGCCTGTCTTAAAACTCTGATAGGCGTGGTATGCAACGTTTCTGCCCGTCTTGCCGAAGTGCTCCTGAACGGCGAGCATTTCTTCAAAGGCTGTGTCAGCGTTACAGTTTACGCCTGTTACGAAACAGATTTCTTCATCATCGCTGACGGTTTTCTCTCCGTTCTCGGCATAGTGTAATACAGCCTGCAAATCCGAGGTTGTCTTATCAGGGTTGGCGGCATATTGAAGCACACGGGACAGACTGTCTTTAATCGCCCATATCTTTGTTGTCGCCATTGCTGTCCTCCTTTTCGTAATAAGCGTCGAGTATCCTTTCTCTGATGTTAATCAGGTTTGCTTCGATCTCACTTTTGGAAAAATCGGATAGTCTTTTTAACAACCATTCCACATCGTCATACGCTTTGTGAAGCGTATCGCTCGGTGCGGCAGTTATCTTTTGATTCAGTCCCGACTTCCGTAAGAAAGCCGAGAGAGAAAGCCCTGCACGCTTGGCGGAGCGTTCCAGGGCTTTCTTTTCTTTATCCGTTACCCGGATATTGATTATGATATTTCGTTCTCGCATTCGATCGTCCTTTCTTTATGGGGTTACAGGGGCAAAAGCCCCTTTCGGCGTTCCCGCCGTCGGTTTTGGCTTTACAAAACCTATGCTCGCTACAGTATAAGACACAGCGACGGAGTACGAATTTAACCCTGTCAGCTGTGCCTTAAACTGTTGATTATAATACTGTCTTGATATGACGGCGTTTTGCCGTCATTCTCACTTCTTCCGTTAAAAAATGCCGTCATCGTGCCGTCAGTCAAACATTTTGAGGTCGTCTAAAATATCCTGTTCCGCTTCTTCCTGCTGTTCGGCGGTTAAAAGCGGATCGTTTGTTGTGAGCTGCGGTGCGTAGTTTGCTTCTGCAAAGCAAGCCCGCATTTCCTCACGGATGATATTTCTGATATCATCCTCGTGCTGTTCACGAGTGATTGACTGCAAATCCACATAGTCCGCAAGCGCATCTAAAACAAACTGATTGCGAGAATGAAATTTCTTTACATCGAGGGTTTGCATAAACTCGGCAAGATTACGTTCACGGACATCGGTTAGGTCGAATCTTACTGTCATTTTATACACGTCCTTCATTCTTCGCCTCGGCTCTCAGGTAAACGTCTGCGAGATATTCATAGCCTTTAGCGGCGGCGCAGATGTCGTCAATGAACTTTACACGATTAAAGTTACCATTATAGAAATTCCTAATCAGGCAACCGCCGCCACCGTAGACGTAGAGATCCATTGTGTCCTCGTCATAGTGGTGTTCACGCAGGCGGCGAAAGATTTCGGCAACATATTCCTCTGCAATAGCGGTAATGATCTCCAAGTCGGAATCGGGAATATCCGCTGTACCGGTTCTGAGGACTTCGTCAATAATAAAATCATTCAGCTCTCGGCGTGTTTTTCGCATAAAGCCTTCTCGGATAGCAAGGGTACATTGGTAAGTGCCGAACTTTTCCGTGAACATCATACCGCTTTGCGGTTTCCCGTTGACAAGATAAAGTGTGTTCATCGTACCGTTGCCGATGTCGGCTACCATACTTAACCCTTTCAGCGTAGACTTAATCGGGACTACCGCCGAGTATCCCTGCGGATAGATTTTTACATCAAAGATTCGGATATGATAATCTACATTCCGAAAAGTAAACTCCACCTCTTTGTTCTTTGACAGATATGCGGCAAAATCCGATTTCTGTCCGCTTGTCCAAGTCAAGGGCAAGCCTGCGGCGATAATCACTTCCGCTTCGGTAAGCCCTTCATCGGCGAGCTCTGTTGCGATAGCAGCGAGCGTAAGAATATAGTAGTCCTCATCGTTCTGCTTTTCGGGCAGAAACTCCTTATGACCTTCGCCGATCAGATAATACTTGCCGTTGTAGGTG
>JAILPC010000050.1 GCA_024690465.1 Ruminococcus sp. | reverse complement strand
CTTAAGCTGAATATACGCTGTCGATAGCGTCCATCAGTTTTTGTTTGGTTTCTTTGCTTGTAAGTCCCTGGAGCTGTACCGCCGCCATGTTCTGGTGACCGCCGCCGCCCAGATGCTCCATTACAAGCTGAACATTGAGCTTGCCGTAGCTTCTGGCTGAAATATTAATTCCTCCGTTGTTTTCAAACACAACAAAGCTCGCTATAACATTCTCAACCGAAAGCAGCTCATCCGCTGCCTGAGCGGCAATAAGACGCATATTCTCGCTGTTGCCTTCGGCAATGGAAATGGCACAGTCGTGATAAACCTCGGCGTTGCTGACAAGCTTATACTTCTGCTTATAGTTCTCGAGCGTACCCGAGAACAGCTCCTTGGTCTCGACTGTATCGGCTCCGTGTTTTCTGAGGAATGCCGCTGCCTCGAATGTACGCACGCCTGTACGCACTACAAAGTTCTTTGTATCGAGCATAATACCCGACAGCAGAGCCTCCGCCTGGAGCTTTGAAACGTTGTTGTCGCCTAAATATGTAATGAGCTCCGCTACCATCTCCGAAGCTGACGAAGCTGTCGGCTCATGATAGAAGATAATAGCGTCGCTGATATAGTTGACCATTTTGCGGTGATGGTCAATTACAACAACGTGTGAACACTTTGACAAAAGCTCGGGGCACTCAACCATATCGGGAATATGAGTATCCACTACAATTATCAGAGTTCTGTACGAAATGTTCCTGAGCGCATCTTCGGGTGTTATAAACATTTTTGAACCGCTGTTTTCAACAAGGTCAATCAGACTTTTTGCCATTGATGTTTCTTTGTTGATAACGATACGGCAGTGTTTTCTCAGACCTTTTTCAATTATCGGCTGCAAACCTACCGCTGCGCCTACGCAGTCAAGGTCGGAGAACCTGTGTCCCATAATATAAACGCGGTCAGCCTCGGATACAACTCTTGAAATCGAGGTAGCGATTACGCGTGAACGAACCTTGCTCATCTTCTCGATACCCGAGGATACACCGCCGAAGAACTCGTAGTTCTCGTCTTTCATTACGGCAACCTGGTCGCCGCCTCTGCCCAGAGCCATATCGAGGGCTTTGCGGGCTTTCATTTCGCTCTCGACAAGAGTTTCGCAGTTCATACCGATACCGATTGAAACGGTAGCCTCGCGGTTGTTGAACTTGATTGTACGGATTTCCTTGAGAATCGGGAATTTCTCCGCAATCTGCTTATCAAGCGCGACCTTGTCGAAGATCATCATATATTTATCCGACGGCAAGGTCTTGAACAAAGCTTTGTTCTCATCGGCGAAATGCAGGAGCTTTGTTTCAAGAGCGAGGAGCACTCTCGCGCTCTCCTCCTCGCTGTCGTTCGAAAACTCGTCGCGGTTATCGAAGCTTATTAACGCAACCGACTTCTGAGTTTCGTGGTATTTCTTTGAAATCATACTGTAAACGGTATTATCAATAAAGAAACAGGCGTACCCCTCGTCAAGCGAGGTGCAGAACACGATATAATGCCTGCCGTCAAAATCGACCTCAAAACTCTCACCGTCGGAAACCTCGGAAACCTCCCTCGCTCCGATAAACGGAGCAATACTTTCGTTCGCGGGGTTTCGTCCTGTACAGAGCTGTTTCTTGAATCGCGAGTTTGTCCAGACAATATCGCCGAAGCGGCCGACAAGAGCGACAGGGAGCTTGAATCGGTCAAGGTATCCCTGATTGACCTTTCCGATGCTCTCCAGAGCTGACGCGACCGTGCGTGTTACATAGCGGCGGTAGCGCGCGCGAAATACTATCGAAGCAGCGAGCAGCGCGAGCGCGGCTCCTCCTCCGACATATGAGAGTATGGGCTGATAGCGGTATACCGCTACTGCCATACCGAGTATTATAATTATTGAAATTATCAACCATGGAGCAGATGTCCAGACTCTTCTTTTCATACCGTTTCCTCAGGTTAATCTGTAACCCTAAATCTGAATTAAACCTCTTGTAAAATCGGGAGAATCATCGGTGACCGACGTGTCTTCTGAGTGATAAGCCTTGATACTTCATCCTTGATTCTGTTCTTGATTGTACCCCACTCGTGAATGTTGTGGTCCGCGCAATCCTCCAATATGCGAAGCGCGTCCGAACGGATTTCGTCGAGCAGCTCTTCGCTTTCGCGGACATATACAAATCCGCGTGATACAATATCGGGACCGCTGATAACGTGACCGTCATAAACGTCAAGCGACGCGACAATGATGATAAGTCCGTCTTGAGCCAGATGCTTTCTATCACGAAGAACAATCGAGCCTACATCGCCCACACCGAGACCGTCAACAAACACCTTGCCCGCGTGAACGGGAGGCAGTTCTTTGATATATTCCTCGTTAATCTCTATCTGTGAACCGATATCGCCTATATAAATATTCTTTTTTTCAATACCGAGCAGTTCGGCAAGCTCCGCGTTTTTGCGAAGATGCTTCTGCTCGCCGTGAACGGGAATGAAGTACTTCGGATTAACAAGCTTCTGCAGGATTTTGAGTTCCTCCTGACACGCGTGTCCCGAAACGTGAACATCATACATTCCCTCGTAAATCACCTTGCAGCCTCTCTTGAGGAGCTCGTCGATAACGTTGCCGACGCTCTTTTCGTTGCCCGGAATAGGATTAGCCGAAATAATGATAAAGTCGCCGTCTCCCACCATAACCTTACGGTGGTCGGAATACGCCATACGTGACAGCGCCGACATCGGCTCACCCTGGGAACCTGTTGTTATCAATACAACCTGCTCACGCGGATAGCGTTCAAGCATATCGATATCTATGATAATGTTCTTCGGAACCTTTAGATATCCGAGTTCCTCGGCAACGCTCATATAGTTGACCATCGAGCGTCCCGAAAAAGCAACCTTGCGTTTATATTTGAAAGCAACGTCGATAATCTGCTGAACGCGGTTAACGTTTGACGCGAAAGTAGCGATAATAATCCTGTGCTTTGAAGCGTCGTTGAACAGCTTGTCGAGGCTCGCGGTTACCGTCTGTTCGGTAGCGGTATATCCCGGGCGGTCGGCGTTTGTACTCTCGCAAAGGAACGCGAGCACTCCCTCGTTCCCGAGTCTGGCGAACGAATGAAGGTCAATCATCTCGCCGACAAAGGGTGTGCAGTCGATTTTGAAGTCGCCCGAATGTACAACAACACCCGCGGGTGTATGCAGAGCTATCGCGACCGAATCGGGAATTGAATGGTTTACTCTGATGAATTCAGCCTTAAAGCAGCCGAGCTTGACCGAACCGCCCGCTTTGATAACATTGAGCTTCGCTGAATTGAACAGGTTGTGCTCCTTGAGCTTGTTTCCTATAAGACCGATTGTGAGCGGCGTGCCGTAAATCGGAATATTCATCTTCGAAAGAAGGAAAGGGATTCCACCGATATGGTCCTCGTGTCCGTGTGTGACAACCATACCCTTTACCCTGTCAATATTCTGTTCGATATATGAGAAATCAGGTATTACCAAGTCGACGCCGAGCATATCGCCGTCAGGGAACGCCATACCGCAGTCAAGCAGTATGATATCTCCTTCGCACTCAAAAAGAGTGATATTCTTTCCGATTTCGTTGAGTCCGCCGAGAAAAGCAACTTTAATTGACGGTATCGTTTTCTTTTTCGGCTTAGTGGTTCGTTTCAGACTCTTGTTAGCGGTCTTTTTGTTGGATAATCTTTTTGCGGAATCCGATCTCGCGCTGTTCTGGTTACGCTTGCCGCTGTAGTTTTTCTTGAATCTGTTATTTTCCGCTGACACAAATTTACCTCCTTTTTGTTTTTTGATATCCGCTCAAAAGCGCGCCGCGGGCGCGTGAGCGTTTGGTATATGAAAGCTAAGACGGGTTTCTTCTGCTTTCTTTATGACAAATTGCTCTATTTGCCTATTTTCCTATAATAAAACATTCATTATATTTTA
>JAILPC010000151.1 GCA_024690465.1 Ruminococcus sp. | reverse complement strand
TGAATCAAAGAATACAATAAGGGTAACGCGAATTATCTGAGTAAATCAATCACAAATACCATAAAAATCAAAATCAAATAACATTTTTCAAGCGGAAGTCAAAACGGCTTCCGATTGAACACTTTTATAGGCAAAGATTTTTTATTTTTATCAAATGGGTGGTGTAAAATCGGGTCAGATATGTTATTATAAATTTGATAATCTATGAAAGCAGGTGAGACGGTTGCCGAAAAGAGATTCACGCGTCGGTATTGTGATGTTTATAATCGGTGTAATTCTGGCGGGGGCGTGCAACGCGTCGGCGAGGATTTTTACAATAATCAACTATGATTATGAGAGCGTCGGCGGAACAACGCTGCCGTTTTTCTCGACGTTGATGTTTGCTTTGAATATCGCGATTTATCTTTTTCTGATAATATACTGGGCGCTGTCCGTGTACGAGCGGCTTCTGCCGTCCAAGACGCGCTCGTATCTGATTTGGGCTGCGGCGTTTATGGCTTATCTGATTCTGTATCACGCCGTTAAACACCGTGTTTTCGAGGATTCAGAGCTTGTTGTAATGCGGTTTATGTGGTATTCGCTCTATGTTCCGCTTGCCTTTATTCCCACGCTTTTCCTGATGATGAGCATACGGATACTGAAGGGTGACAAAACAGGCGGATTTGATGAAAGGCTCCTGCTTATTCCCGCGACGATTCTTTCTCTGCTTGTAATGACCAATACTCTGCACAGGCTTGCGTTTATTCCGATTGACAATGGCGAGCTGAGCGGACTTCCGAATACTTATAAAAACGGAATTCTGTATTACATTATCTACGGATATATTATCGTAACGGTTATTATAGGACTCATCATTCTGGCGAGAGTTAACGGCAAAACACGCAAACCGCTAAAGGTAGCTGTGCCGTTTTTACTGTTGCTTTTGATCCCCGTTATGATATTCACTAACAAATTTCTGACAAACCTGAACGCGCCTCAGCCGTTTTTGTTTTCGGATATGACTATGCTTTACGCTGTCGCCGTCTTTGAAACCTGTATCCGCGGACGGCTGATACCTTATAACGAGGACTATGTCGGTCTGTTCGGGAAGATGACCTTGCCCGCGGTTGTGACCGACAAGATATTTAACCGTGTATATGAAACCGCGGACGCGGTAAAGGCAACCCCCGACGAGATGAAAAGCTCGCTTTCTCAGCCTGTATACTCCGACAGCAACACCCGCCTTTCGGGAAAGCCGATAAAAACAGGCTATGTGTTCTGGACAGAGGATGAGGAAGAGCTCCATAAATCCGAGCGCAGACTTCGTGAAGCCAACGACAAAATCGCAAACGAGAACAAGCTGATTCAAGCCGAAACCAAACTCAAGGAGGAAAAGGCGAGAGTCGATTTTCATAACGAGGTTTTTGAAAAAATCGCGGAGCATATCCGTCCCGAACAGAACAGAGCGATTGAGCTACTGAACGAGCTTAGCACCGATGATATTCTGTTTGATAAAAAAGCGGCGAGGGTGCTCGCGATAGATTCCTACATCAAGCGCTGTATCAACCTTATGCTCTTGGGCGAGGGCGAAAAGAATTTAAGAACAAGCGAGCTTATGCGCGCTTTCAACGAATCCGATACGTATCTCGGCTATTGCGGGGTAGACGCGGTGGCTGTCAACCGCGCGGGTGAGCAAATAAAAACCGAAACGGTAATTGCTTTTTATGACGCTTTTGAAATAATCACACAGGCTTTGATAGGCGGCGCGGATGAAATAAAAGTTACCTTGTACGACTCTCGAATGGAGATATACGCAGACTGCGAGTCCGTGCCTAAGTTTGAAAGATTACCCTTGAAGCTTACCGCGGAAAAAATCGGCGATAGCTTTCTGTTTTCTGTAAGTGGAGAGGAGGTTGACGAAAATGACTGACCTCAATTCCGTGATATTCACTCCTTTAGGTAATGTTATCCGCCTGTTTTGCGTTCTATGCTTCGCGGCGGCGACAGTCGCGTTTGCCGTAGCCATAAGGCAGAAGCAGGCACCTCTTTACGTCGTTTTATCGGCAGTGCATTTTGCCCTGAACTTCCTTCTGCTTGTAACGGTGCTAGACGGAACCTACGGCGAGGAGTTTTTCCCTAATCCAAGGCGCTGGTTTGCTTTCATCACCGAGTTTTACTCGCTGCCGTGGGCAGTCGCGGCTGTATTGATTATTATATCGGCGGCGATTTCAACGGCCTTGTTCGTGAACGGATACCGCTTTAAGCAAAAGACAGTCTCCAAAAGCGCGATAAAAGAAAGCATTGACTTTCTCCCGACGGGCATATGCTTCGGCAATACCGAGGGCAGGATCGTTTTTACGAACGTACAGATGATGCGATTCAGCCGCGAGGCGACGGGTAAAAGCTTCAACAATATCGAAAACCTGTGGCAGTCGATAAAAAGCGCCGGCGAGGAATACGGCGGAAGCTATCTTGTCGCGGGCGATAAGGCGATATTGTTTTCAAGAACCGAGATTGATTATTTCGGAGAAACGTATACGCAGATAACCGCCTCGGATGTAAGCGAGCGCTACAGCGTTACGCTTGCGTTCAGGGAGAAGCAAAAGCTTCTTCTTGATATTCAGCGGCGTGAAAAGGAGTACGCCGAAAACGTCGAGCAGCTTGCTTTATCGCGCGAGCGGCTTTATATGAACGCCAATTTCCACGACGAAATAGGGCACCTGCTCCTTAGAGGGCGCTACTATTTTGAGCATCCCGAGGAAAACGACAGAGCGGCGCTTATGGAGCTGATACGCGACACCAACCTCAATCTGTTCAACAAAGCCGAGAGGGGAGACGGCGACGGCTACCTTGACGCGATTACCCTCGCCGATACAATAGGAGTAACCGTTAAGGTCACGGGCGAGCCTCCCGCGGACAAGAGCTTTCGCGAGCTGGTCGCGAGAGCCGTTCACGAGTGCTCGGTTAACCTCGTAAAGCACGCGGGCGGCGATACACTTTTCGTCAGTTTCTTAGACGACGCGGCAACATTTACCAACAACGGCAATTTGCCTTCGGGTGAGATCGTAGAGTCTGGAGGCTTGCTGTCGCTCAGAAAGCTCACCGAGGATAATAACGGCGAAATGATTCTAAAATCATCACCGAGGTTTGAGCTGACGTTAATAAAGTAAAACATAAACGCGTAAGGACTTTTGAACTTACGCGTTTTTCTTCGCCTGTTGTGCAAAGTGCACAAATATGACATAAAATTTTTGTATGCCAATATCACCCCTAAAGGTGATGTGGAGAATATGTATATATGTTAAAATTATTGTAAATAATTACATTTATTCCGGAGAAATATTTATTATGAGCGCTGAAAAAAAGGTTGTTATCGCGGATGATTTCAGGATCTCGCGGGAATATTTTGAAATGCATATAAAAATCACGGACGGATTTACTCTGGCAAAGTCTATGGACAACGCCCAGGACGCCGTGGCGTACTGCATTATGAACAAGGTCGATATAGTGGTTATGGACGTGCTTATGCGCAACGGTATCGACGGGCTCACCGCCGCCGAAATGATAAAGAACGCAAAGCCGGACATTAAGATAATTATGGCTACGTCCACCTCGGAGTCAGGCTGGGAAAAGCGCGCCAAAAAAATCGGCGTAGAGAGCTTCTGGTACAAGGAGTACAGCCGCGAGTCGTTCGACGACGTTCTAAAACGTACGGCAGCGGGTGAGAGCGTTTATCCCACAAATCTTCCCGACTCACGCCTCGGCGACGCTGTCCGTTCAGATTTCACCGTGCGCGAGCTTGATGTTCTCAGGGAGATGTGCTCGAGCGAGTCCACCAACGAGGATATTGCCGCAAAGCTCGGAATAAGCCTCAACACACTGCGTACCCACATCAAGCACATACTCTCAAAAACAGGCTACACCAGCCGTCAGGAGCTCATAGCCCGAGCCAGAGAGCAGAAGTTCGTTGTCAGCGACGATACCCTACGCGGCTCGGCTAAAAAAGATTAGGAATTACGACGGTTAAGCCTTTAAATACAGTCAGATTTAAGGAGGACTATTTATGAAAGCTATTAAAAAATCAGTCGGTATTATACTCGCTCTGCTTATGGTTATGAGCGTTGTTGCCGGCTTGAGCGTTTCTGCGGCGGAGATAGATAACGCAGAGGTTGGTGCAAGCTATAATCTTTGGCTTGGTTCAACACAGGTAACGGATGCCAACAAAGACGATATTCTTAACGACGGCGGCAAGGCAAAGTTTTATCCGTCAACAAATACGTTGTTACTAAATAATCCCTATATCAGAGGTTTCTACAATAACTATTGTACGATATACGCCTCGGGTATTAATTTGATGATCTCTGGTTCATATCAAATGTCGTCGGAAGGTCCTTATTTGGAAGCAGGAATACATGTAGAAAACGGAACCTTATTCTTAAACGGAGATTTTGCGTTTTACGGAAGCTATTGGGGTATCAAGGTTGTAAATGGAGATCTTTCCATTGAACGAGGAACTCTTAAGGCGCAGGAAAGTAATATGGGTGCTTTATACCTTGATACCGATGAACAAAGATTCTTTCATACTCCTTATTTTGGCATCTTATGCGAAGGGGGACAACTGCTGATTAAAGATGATGTTGAGTGCGTAGATTTATATAGTGCCGAAATGTACAGCGACGATCAGTGGGGCGCTACTGTTGGCGCAGATAATATTGTAATCGCTGACAGTTTATCAATCA
>JAILPC010000143.1 GCA_024690465.1 Ruminococcus sp. | reverse complement strand
TCCTCAAACGGGAGCTTGTCCGCTTTAAAGCCCGCAAGTTCCAAAATATATTTGGTAAAATCGGGGTTCATAATAAGCAGCGGACCGATGAGGTATGTGCCGAAGAAGTTGTTTCTGCGGATACCCTCGCCATCGTCGTCGGGGTTGAGCCCGTGTCCGACTACTTTCTTGAAGAGCCTGTCGGTCTTTTTGCCGCCGTAGGAGTGCGAGAACTGCGCCTTGAAACCCGCGATTTTCATATCGCCGAGAGTTCCGAGGAACAGCGCGTTATAGCGGTTGAGCATATTGCGTTTTGCGTATGTATCAAAAATCTTAAGGCAGTGGATTTTACTGCCGTCCTCGTTTTCGATGTAATCGCCAAAGATTTCGAGCGCGTTGCCTGTGATAAAGAACACGGTTCCCTTGTCGATGAGCTCAACAATCCTGTCCTTGTATGGAGCGAGTTTTTCAACGGCAAGCTCCTGAGCGAATTCGGGCATAGGCGACATACAGATGATGTCAACTTCGCCGCTTACAAACGCGGGAGTGTTATTCAAACCTGTTTTTATCAGCTCGCAGTCGGTGCATTTCTGCAGATATTCGGCATTGAAAACGTCGCCGTAAAGATTAGCTACATCAGGAAATAATACTTCAATTTTCATCTGTCTTTCCCTCCACAGCGCGGGTGATTTCCGCTTTAATCTTATCGTAAATTACTATCTGATAAACCTCATAAAGAATGTAGATGTCGAGACCTTTTCTCAGCTCGATAACGTCGAGAATGTCGTCCTCTTTGGGACATACCGCGATTCTCTCGATGGGAATACCCGCCAGCAGAAGTCTGACGCAGATATCCTGAGCTCTGACGCCTACAACAATAATCTTCTCGATATCGTCATTGTTGAGGAACTCAAAGTCGGTGTCATACAGGAACGCCATATTCTCTGACGAGTGAATGTTCTTGTGAGCGTCCTCAATCGCGAGTACGATTTCCTTTTTGCCCTCAAGGCTCCTTACATGGTCGAACACAACAGAGCATGCGGGAGCTGTCTGGCCTTTTGCCATATGCGCGACAACCTTGATGCCGCCGATAACGTCCTCGCGGTAACGTGATTCGAGCACTTTTAATTCTGCGAAAGATTTCGCCACCTGCTCGTCGCTGAGCCCGTAAGCTCTGAGTACGCTGATTGCCGCGAGCTCGTCGTAGAGGTGGAAGCTGCTCGCAGAAATAAGCGGATAAACAGCTTCTTTGTCACCCTGCTTAAGAGTGAACACACGCTTATCGTAATCAATGCTTGTAATATTGAAGTCGGCGTTAGGCGAGGCAAGACCGCAGTTCGGGCACTTAACCTTGCCGATATGGTTGTATCTTACTCTGCTGTATTCAAGCGGCGAGTGACACTCGGGACAAACTTTCATATCGTTGATGATGTTGAAACTTGTTTCCCTGTCACCCTCGAGGTGTTCAATGCCATAGTAAAGGCGCTTGTTGTTCTTCTTCAGCCGTGAAGCGAGAATATCGTCGCCGTTGAGAACCATAAGCGTTGTGTCGGGGAGCGACTTGTCAAAAAGGTCGAACACAAAGTGGGGGTGAGGCTCACGGTTTGTTGTGTCACGGAGCAGATTTGTAATAACGAAATAGTCGGGATGAACATAGGGGAAAACTCTCGGAGCGGAACGCTCGTCAACTTCGAGAACCGCGACGTCTCCCTTTGACTTGTTGCCGATACCCACGCCGCTCATAAGAGCCGTAGCGATACCCGACGCGATATTTGAGCCCGCGCGGTTGTTGATAACCTTTTTGCCGTTGTCCTCAAGAATGTTCGAGACAAAGTTCGCTGTGGTTGTTTTGCCATTTGTACCTGTTACGGCAATGATTTTTTCGGGCTTGCCCACCTTGCCGAGGAAATCGGGGCAGATGTTCAGCGCGATTTGTCCGGGCAGATTGGTACCCTTTCTGCTCGAGACTTTTGCGAGTATGCGGAAGATTAATGATGAAATCTTTCCTACCCACAGAGCAATATAAAACTTAAACATAATTACCTCTTTTCAGTGATCAGTGGTTAGTGATCAGTTGTTTTTACCAAAATATTCTACCATATTTTAACGCAAAAGGCAATAACTATCGGCGTCCCTTTTAGAAAGAAACGCCGATGTTTAATGTTATATTTGAAATTTTTAAAACTCCAGGCCGCTGAAGGTTTCGTCAAGCATATGGCAGCTTTCCTTGAACTTCTTCATTTCGTTGTTCATAAGTGTGAGCTCAATTTGTCTGCAAGCGCCGTCCTTGTTGACAACACAGGGATTGCCCGCGTAGACCTTTTCAAGTCCGTATGCTCCGCACATTCTCGCGCTGACAGTAAGGATAGAATTCTCGTCCTGAAGAATAGCTCTCGCAACTCTGCAAATTGCCATACCTATGCCGTAATATGTCGCGCCCTTCGCCTCGATAATCTCATACGCCGCGTGACGTACGTTTTCCTCGATTTTCTCGAGGTCTGCCATTTTGAACTCGGGATTATCCATAAGCTCGTCGCGTATCGGTTTGGGACCGATTGTAACCTGAGACCACGGAACAAACTCGCTGTCGCCGTGTTCGCCGATAACATATCCGTGAATATTTCTCGGGTCAATGCGGAAGTACTCGCCCATAAGATATCTCATTCTTGCGGAGTCGAGCGTTGTGCCCGTGCCGATAACCTTGTTGTTGGGGAAGCCCGACAGCTTTCTTGTGATACGCGCCATTATGTCAACAGGGTTTGTAGCTACGATAAAAATTCCGCCAAATCCGCTGTCAACAATCGGATTTACAATAGTCTTGAAAATCTCGAGGTTGCGCTGGAGCAACTGCAATCTTGTCTCGCCGGGTTTCTGTCCTACGCCCGCGCTGATTACGACGATATCAGCGTCTTTACAGTCGGAGTAGTTACCCGCGTAAATTTTCATGCTTGTTTTTGAGAAAGCAAGTCCGTGGTTGAGGTCCTGAGCTTCTCCCTTTGCGCGCTTTTCGTTAATGTCGCACAATACAAGCTCGTCACAGAGATTCTGGTTCAGAGCCGCGTAGGCAAAGCTCATTCCGACCATTCCCGTGCCGACTAATACGATTTTTTTCATAACTATTCCTCCTTTATTAAAATACCACTTTTAAGTGTGAATATCCGTTTTTTCAATAATATCACACTATAATCGGTTTGTAAATAGTGATTGTTAATTTTTTAACAATATTTTTCAAATTACAAAGCCTTTGAAAAACAAAGTGAATTTCAAAGGCTTGTTGTCAGGAGGTAATTCAAAATGAGAGTTTGTCCTCTCAATATAATAATATGT
>JAILPC010000140.1 GCA_024690465.1 Ruminococcus sp. | reverse complement strand
GACGTGCTCAGCAGTCTGAGCGCGCTCAGCGAAAACACCTTTATCATTCCGATGGACGAGCTTCAGCTCCAGGGCTTTACCTCGCTTGACGTCATAGAGAAAATGCTCGAGGATATCACAAAGACCGCAGACGACGAAAATTCAGAGGAAGACGCTGAGTAATGGCACATCCGTTTAAGCATTTCAAAACGATTACGCGCCACCGCCACAAGGTAATAGCAAACTGCTTCCGCGCGGGAATACCGTTGAGGGGACTGCTACACGACCTGAGCAAATACACGCCGACCGAGTTTATCCCAGGGGCAAAATATTATCTCGGCAACCGCTCGCCCAACGAGGGCGAACGCGAGAGCTACGGCTACTCAAAGGCATGGCTTCACCACAAAGGACGCAACCGCCACCACTTTGAGTACTGGACGGACTACGACTCAAAGGACAGGCAGTTCAAGGGCGTGAAAATGCCGAAAAAATATCTTGTCGAGATGTTCTGCGACAGAGTAGCGGCGAGCAAAATATATAACGGCAAACAGTACACCGACTCCACACCTCTGCAGTACTTTTTGAACGGAAGAAAAAACAGGGGCGCCATTATCCACCCAGAAACCTCAGACGAGCTGGAATTTCTGCTCACAATGCTCAGTGAAAAGGGCGAAGACGAAACCTTTAAATATATTCGGAGGATGAAAAAATGATACTGTCCAAACAGCCAAAAAGAACGGTCGAAACCGTCAACGCAATGGTTGAGTATTTCCGCGGCGACGCCAAGAGAATACAGCACTTTATGAAGGTATACACTATCGCGAAAACTCTCGCAATCAACGAGAAGCTGCCCTCGGATATGTTCTATCTGCTTGAAATCACCGCCATCACCCACGACATCGGCATCAAGCTCAGCGAACAGAAATACGGCTCAGCCGACGGCAAATATCAGGAACAGGAAGGTCCCGCGGAGGCAGAAAAGCTCCTGAGCGGGCTCGGGTTTGAGGAGGAGTTCATCGACAAGGTGTGCTACCTTATCGCGAACCACCACACCTACAAGGGCATCGACAACAAGGTTCATCAGATACTCGTTGAGGCTGACTTCCTCGTGAATATTTACGACGACCATATCAGTCCCGAACTCGCGATGAGAGTAAAACAGAATATTTTCCGCACTGAATCGGGCATAAAAATGTTCGAGCAGATGTATGGATATTAAAAAAGAGCCGTTAAGGCTCTTTTTTAGTGGTCGGTGATTAGTTAATAGTTTTGAGAGGAGCAGCCTGTTTAGACGCGGGCCCTCTTCTGTCACCGTCAACAAGTTGTCGGCGACGCCTTTTCTTTTGCAGGGACGGCAACCCTTTTTTCACTTTGTGGCTTTTCCCCTAACAGGGGAATTTACCAAGGGAAGGCTTTTTAAAAAAATTTTAAAAAATTGCATTAAACAATGCAATTTCTTCTTTTTTTGCGGGTATAGTAGGAGGTGTTATATTGGTTAACACAAGTTTTCTTGCTATTCCTTACGACATATTTAATCTTGAAGGGCTGACGCTCTCGGCTAAAGTCCTGCTCGCCGAAATATTCAGCCTGTCAAAGCTCGAGGGCTACTGCTACGCGTCGAATGAGTATTTGGCAGAGAGGTTAAATGTATCATCAAAGACAGTTAAAAACTCCCTGCGTCAACTTAAAAGCTGTAATTACATCACAATTAAGCTGGCGAAAGGGAGCGAAAGAAGCATTTATCCCAACCCGTCCAAAATTTTCACCTCCGCAGGGAAAAATTTGCATACCGCGGAGGGTAAAAAAGGCACAGGGAGCAGGGCAAAAATTACCCACAATAATATAATATATAATACTAACTATAATAATAATTATAAAGAGCACAGATTTAACTCTAATACTACCGACGCAAGCTATGACCTTGCTGAACTGGAAAAAATAGTTTAGTCCCAAACAAAGCGAGCGCCCCGAAGGGCGCTCATAATAATCATATTAAAGATACTTAACCGTGAAACCGCAGGATTTGGCGTATTTAGCAGCCTCTGAGCCCTTATAGCAAACTACGGTTATGTTCGTTCTTATGTGTTCTTCATCACCGTCAACACCGAGATATGAATATGATAAATCGAGCTTTGAGTTATATACGGTCAGCTTTGTAATCTTCTTGCAGCAGTCAAAGATTTCGTCGCCGACTTTCTTTACGCTCTTGGGCAGCACAAGGCTCTTTAGGTATTGTGAGCTGTAGAACGCGTCCGCCGTAACGCTTGTTATGCCTGATTTTACAGTGAAATTCGGCTTTAATTTAAGATTAAACGCGGCAACAAGCGACTTTGCCTTTTTGTTGTAAAGACCGTACTTGCTGACATACATATTCTTGTTTTTCTTGCTTACCGTAATTCTTCTGACTTTTTCGCAGTAACCGAAGTTGTTAGCCTTCAGATTAAGGTTTTTGCCGATAGAAATATTTGCAAGCTTGTTGTTGAACGCAAATGCGTCATTCTCCATCTTCTTCAGGCTGTCGCCGAGCACAACCTTTTTGAGCGCGCCGCAATTGTAGAATGCCTCATTCTTGATTGTGACAACCTTATTGGTGTTGATTTCGTTCACTTTGTTCGCAACGCTGAATGCCAAAGACGCTATAGTCTTTACGGTCTTGGGAACTGTGTATTTCTTGGCGGTTCTGCCTGACGCGTAACAGAGGAGTGAAGTCTTTTTCTTGTTAAACAGACTTCCGCTTGCTGATGAGTACTTGGCGTTGCTTTTGTTGACAGAAAACGCCTTCATGCTTTTGCAGTAACTGAAAGCAGCCGAACCGATATATTTAACACCCTTGCCGATAGAAACCTTCTCAAGGTTGAGACATCTCAGGAACGCGCTTCCCTTAATATCGGTAACGCTGTCGGGAAATGAAATTTTCTTGAGCGCATAGCAGTTATAGAACGAATCCTTGCCGATTTTCTTTACGCCCGAGCCGAATTTAACTGTGGCAAGTTTTTTGCACTCGCAGAAAGCATCTTCACCGATAGTGGTTACATTGCCCGGGATTGTAAGAGAGGTAAGAGCTTTACAATTGCCAAAAGCTTCATCCTGTATTTCTTTGACGCCTGTTCCGATTTTAAGTGTCGTGAGCTTTGTACATTCGCAGAAAGTGTTCCAGCCAATCTTTTTTACGCTGTCGCCTATTTCAACACTTGTTACATTATCAACATAGATATTTCTTCCGATGTTTGTGGGCGTAGCGGTTGCTCCGTTGCCGATATATACCGACGTAATCTGACTCTCGTACTCAGACCAGGGACAATTTCTGCCGGGGTCGCCGACGCCTGTAATCGAGAGCTTGCCCGTAGCTTCGTCAAACTCCCAGTCGCAGTCGCCTACTTTTCCGCCTACCGCGTTGACGGTCAGCGGAAGAACTGCAAATACGCTGAGAATCATCATCAAAGCCAACAGTATACTTAATGGTTTTTTGAGTGTTTTCATTGTTTCCCCTCCTTGGTCTTCGGGATGAACTCCCTTGTGAGAAAATTATAACATAATTTATTCTGAAATGTTGCACAAAATTCACCGACGATATTTGTGCACAATTATGGCGGGAGCTCCGCGGCAAAAAAAGAGCGCCCGAAGGCGCTCCGATTGTTAATGATTAATTCTAAATTCTTAATTCTTAATTCTTACTTATTAATTCTTAATTATTTTATAACTCTGACCTTGATAACGCCGTCTACAGCTTCTAAAGCAGAAACGGAAGCGTCGTCGTCAGCGTCAACAATAGCGTAGCCAAAGTCGCCGCGCGTCTTGGCTTCAACAGCCTTCAGAGTGCTTACAGCCGCTGTGATATCCTTGACGATATCGCCCTTGAAGAGTACGCAGTAGCGAACAGCGCCCGACTTAGCCATAGTTACGTTCGGGTAGTTCACTGAGTTTACGATGTTGCCGCGCTCGAGGTACTCCATAATCTGGTCGGCAGCCATAACAGCGCAGTTCTCTTCACTCTCGGGAGTAGAAGCGCCGAGGTGAGGCAGACAGATTACGCCGTCCTCGGCGAGAACATCGTCTGTCGCGAAGTCTGTAACGTACTTAGATACCTTGCCGCTCTTGATAGCCTCTAAAACCGCCGCGCAGTTTACGAGACCGTCACGGCTGAAGTTGAGGATGCGCACGCCGTCCTTCATCTTTGCGATAGCTTCGGCGTCGATTAAATCCTTTGTATCGGGAAGAAGCGGAACGTGGATTGTCACATAGTCGCTCTGAGTGATTACGTCGTCAACTGTGGGATATACGGTGATTGACGGGTCGAGCTTAAGCGCGTTGTTAACGGAGAGGAACGGGTCATAGCCCACTACCTTCATACCGAGAGCCGCGGCGGAGTTAGCAACCAGAATACCGATTGCGCCGAGGCCTACAACGCCGAGAGTTTTGCCGAGGATTTCGGGGCCTACGAACTGTCCCTTGCCTTTTTCAGCCATTTTGCCGACAGCGTCGCCGTTGCCCTTGAGTGTTTTTGCCCACTCGATACCCTCGACTACCTTACGGGAGCTGAGGAGCAGTCCCGCGAGAACGAGCTCTTTAACGGCGTTGGCGTTGGCGCCCGGGGTGTTGAACACAACGATACCCTTGTCGGCGCATACGTCCTTGGGGATGTTGTTTGTACCCGCGCCGCAGCGAGCAATCGCGAGAAGGCTCTCGGGCATATCCATATCGTGCATGGAAGCGGAGCGAACCATTACCGCTGTCGGGTTTTCAACAGCGTCGCCTACGTTATAGTCAGCGCCCAGACGGCTTGTGCCCTTGGGCGAGATTTTGTTGAGTGTTAATACGTTATACATTTTACTACCTCCGGTAAGGATTTAGGATTTGAGGATTTGAGGATTTGAGGATTTAGGGAATTAATATCAACTCTTTAGTATATTGCCCTTAAATCCTTATATCCTTATACCCTTAAACCCTATTTTATGAGTTTTCTTCCTCAAATTTCTTCATAAAGGCTACGAGCTTTTCTACGCCCTCGATAGGCATAGCGTTGTAGATAGAAGCGCGCATACCGCCTACTGTGCGGTGGCCTTTGAGGTTTACGAAGCCCGCGGCTGTAGCCTCCTTGACGAACTTGGCGTCGAGGTCGCTATCGCCTGTAACGAACGGAACGTTCATAAGCGAGCGGTCCTTCTTAACTACTGTGCCCTTGAACATCTTGCTGTTGTCAAGGAAGTCGTAGAGGATAGCGGCTTTCTTTTCGTTGTACTTCTTCATTTCCTCAAGTCCGCCCATATCCTTGATCCACTTAAAGATTTTGCCGCAGATATAGATATCATAGCAGGGAGGTGTGTTGTACAGAGAATCGGCGTCAGCCTGAGTCTTATATTTCATCATTGTGGGTGTGCCCTCGAGAACGTCGTCTGTGATTAAGTCCTCGCGGATGATAACAACCTGTAAGCCCGCGGGACCCGCGTTCTTCTGAACGCCCGCGTAGAGCACGCCGTACTTAGTTACGTCAACAGGCTCACTGAGGAAGCAGGAGCTCTGGTCGGCAACGAGAGTCTTACCCTTTGTATTCGGGAGCTCGTGGAACTTTGTGCCGTAGATTGTGTTGTTCTCGCAGATGTATACATAGTCCGCGTCCTCGCTGACGGGAAGGTCGGAACAATCGGGAATGTATGAGAATGTCTTGTCCTCGGAAGTGGCGATTTTGTTAGCCTTGCCGTAGATTTTAGCTTCATTGAAAGCCTTCTTAGCCCACTGACCTGTAACGATATAGTCGGCAACCCTGTTCTTCATAAGGTTCATCGGGATAGCCGCGAACTGGAGGCTCGCGCCGCCCTGAAGGAACAGAACCTTATAGTTGTCGGGAATGTTCATTAAATCTCTTAAATCTTTTTCAGCGTCCTTGATGATGTCGTCGAACCACTTTGAGCGGTGGCTCATCTCCATAACGGACATACCGCTGCCTTTGTAGTCGAGCATTTCCTCGGCTGCTTCTTTTAATACAGACTCGGGTAATACCGCGGGACCTGCTGAAAAGTTATACACTCTTGCCATTTTAATTACTCCCTTTCAAAAATTTCTTTGAAAAATTACAATACTGTTATATTATAGCCCAACAAGGCTAGATTGTCAATAATTTAACGATATTAATTTAGTAGTCAGTTGCGGTCGGGCAGAGACCTTTCATATTCCGAAACGTCCGTGTCCCGATTGTATCAATAATCATGTAATCTTATTATATAGTATCAGATGTTTACAAATAGCTCGGAAACTCAATTTTTCCGATATTTACATCTTTTGTTCTCGACATTCACTGAGAACTGATTACTGATTACTGAGAACTGACTGAAGGTCTTCCTTCATTCTGATTGCTTCTTCACGAGCTGCTTCGGCGAAGTTCTGTTCGGTCTTGCCGTCCTGCTTAGTCCACGCGCACATAATACCGCGGCTGGAGTTGACTATCGCGCCGAGACCGTTCTTGTCGAAGGCGAACTTGGCGTCCTCTGCTCCGCCACCCTGAGCTCCGTAACCCGGGACGAGGAAGAACGTGTGCGGAAGCTTCTCTCTGAGCTCCCTGAGCATTTCGGGATAGGTCGCGCCGACGACCGCGCCGACAGCGCTGTAGCCGTGCCTGCCGATTGTCTCAGCTCCCCAGCCCTCGCACATTTCGCCCATAACTTCATAGACGGTCTTGTCGCCTATCTTCTTATCCTGAAGCTCGCCCGAGCTCGGGTTTGAGGTCTTGGCGAGCACGAAAATGTCTTTGTTTTTCTCTTTGCAAATGCCGAGCAGAGGGCGGATACAGTCGGTGCCGAGGTATCCGTTGACGGTCAGAGCGTCGGCGCCGAAAGCTTCAAGCTTTGCTCCCTCAACCTCGGTTGTGCCGAGGTGAGCCGCGGCGTAGGCTTCCATCGTAGCACCGATGTCGCCGCGCTTTCCGTCGGTAATAACGTACATTCCCTTACTCTTGGCGTAGTCGATTGTGTGGTAGAGAGCCTTGACTCCCTGCCAGCCGTACATCTCATAGTAAGCCGCCTGGGGCTTAACAGCGGGCACGATGTCGCAGAGCGCGTCAATCAGTCTTTTGTTGAACTCGAACAAAGCAGCAGCCGCGCCCTCAAAGGTGTTGCCGTACTTTGAAAAGCACTCAGCCTTGATGAACTCGGGCACATAGGCGAGCTTGGGGTCGAACCCCGCTACTGTCGGGTTTTGTTTTTCAATTATTTTTTCAATTAATTTATCCATAGTTTTGTACCAAATATATTAAAATGGGTGTGGGCGAAGCCCACCATTCACTGACCACTGATCACTGACCACTTTTACTTGTCCAGCCTCGTTGTCCTCCGCTATTCCTCTCTTAACTCCCACTCGTCTAATCTGTTCCGAACACTTTGTGTTCTTCACAGCTTAGTCCTCGCCAGTCGTTAATCGAGGGCTCCGGACCTCGGCTTTTCTCTCTGTCTAGCCTCGTTGCTCTCCGCTTCTCCTGAAATAGCTCCCACTCCCCAAATTAGCGCCGCAATCTTCGTTGCTCTGCTAATTAGTTGTCGCCAGTCGCTATTTTCAGGGCTCCGAGCCTCGGCTTTTCTTTAATCCATATCCATTAATTCATAGAAGAAGTTGGTATAATCCGTACGGTGCGCCTTCTGGAACGCGATAGCCGAACGCGGGTGGCTGTTGCGCTGTCCCGTGATGATGTAGGGCACGTCGAAGCCCCAGAGGATACCGTCGTCCTTGAACTTCTGGTAATACTTTTCGATGTGGTTATAGAGCGGCTCGGTGCGGTACTTGGGGTTCTTGAGGAAGCCCACGAGCAGCTCGCTGCGGCAGTTGCCCGCGCCTCGTCCCAAACCGAGCGCCGTAACGTCGAGGAAGCTCACGCCCTCCTGGAGCGCATCGATTGTGTTAGCGAACGCCAAAGACTGGTTGTCGTGAGCGTGAACGCCGACCTGTTTTCCGTACTTATCGGCATACTCGAGGTACAGTTGCGAAAAACGTCTTATCTGCTCGGGATAGAAAGCGCCGTAGCTGTCAACGAGATAGAAAACGTCGACAGGGCTCTTGCCGAAGATTTCGAGAGCTTCTCTGATATCCTCTGTGCGCTCCTTTGAAATCGCCATGATATTGATAGCGGTTTCGTAGCCCATCTTGTGGCAGTGCTCGAGAATGTCGAGCGCGGCGGGGATTGTATTGATATAGGTCGCCACGCGCACCATATCAATCGGGCTCTCGGCTTTTGGGTGGATGTCGCGCTTGTAGTCGCAGCGGCCGACGTCAGCCATAACGGCTATCTTCATAGGGGTGTTGTTTTCGCCGACAACCTCGCGGATATCCTCGTCGTCGCAGAACTTCCACTTACCGAATTTTTCGGGGCTGAAAATGTCCTTGTTCGCCTTGTAGCCGAACTCCATATAGTCTACGCCCGCGCCGATGTTGGCGTGGTACAAATCGTGTACAAATTTATCTTCAAAGAAAAAGTCGTTGCAGAGTCCGCCGTCACGGAGCGTCGCGTCGAGCACGCGGACGTCCTCGCGGACAGAAAGCAGATTACCTTTTGACATATAATTACCTCATTTCGTAAACAACCTTACCGTCGAGTATCGTATACTTCACTCTGCCGCAGAGCTCCAAACCCTTGAACGGGGAATTCTTACTCTTTCCGTGGAGCTTGTTTACGTCGACGGTGTAGCTCTCGTTCATATCGAAGAGCACAATATCGGCGGGAGCGCCTTTTTTGAGCGTGCCCGCGTTTATTCCGAGAATTTTCGCGGGAGCGGTGCTCATTTTATTTATCAGCTCGCTGATTGTCAGCTTGCCTGTTTTTACTAAGTTTGTGATACCCGCGGAAAGCGAGGTCTCCATTCCGATTGAGCCGTTGGGAGCTTTCTCGAAGTCGAGCTTTTCTTCAACCGCGTGGGGCGCGTGGTCGGTCGCTATAGCGTCGAGCGTACCGTCCTTTAAGCCCTCGATTACCGCGAGCCTGTCCTCCTCGCGCCTGAGCGGGGGGTTCATCCTGTAGTCGGCGTCACGCTTAAGCAGCTCCTTTTCAGTCAGGCTGAAATAGTGGGGAGCAGTCTCGGCTGTCACCTTTACACCGCGCTTTTTAGCGTCGCGGATAAGGTTGACCGAGTTCTTTGTGCTGACGTGACAGATATGAATCGGAACATTCAGCGCGTCGGCAAAGCTCACCTCGCGCATAGTTCCGCAGTCCTCGGCGGAGTCGGGAATACCTTTTGCTCCCAACTTGCGCGACACCTCTCCCTCGTTGATTATTCCGCCGTTCGCTATCGGCAAACTCTCGCAGTGGGCAGTAATCGTGAGTCCAAGCTCGGGAGCTTTTTTCATAGCGTTTATGAGCATAGCGGTGTTCTCAACAGGACGCCCGTCGTCCGACAGAGCGACAGCTCCGGCCGATTTGAGCTCCTCAAGGTCGGTGGCTTCTTCGCTTTTGAGCCCTTTGGTGATACTCGCGGCGACATATACCTTCGCCGAGGCGTTTTCAGCTTTATCAAGAATATACTTAACCGTATCGGCGTTATCGATTGTGGGGTTGGTGTTGGGCATACAGAGCAAGGACGTAACTCCGCCCGCCGCCGCGGCATTACAGCCTGTGAGGATATCCTCCTTATAGGTCTGCCCGGGGTCACGCAGGTGGACGTGCATATCGACAAGCCCGGGGGCGGCAATCAGCCCCTCGGCGTCGATAACCGTATCAGCAACATCAAACTCGCCAAAAGAGGCGAGTTTTCCGTTTTCAATCAATATATCAGTTGTCTTGTCATGATTCCGCGACGGGTCGATTACCCGCGCGTTTTTGATTAATAGTGTCATAATAATTTCTGTCTATGTTAATGCGTACGCCCTCCCTTGGGAAAGCTTTTTATTTATCTTCTTCTCTGTGAGGAACTTCTGCCCTGTGACGAACGTCGGTAATCCTCGGCTCTGCGGCTCCTGTCGGAACGCGGTCTGTCAACGCGCTGTCTGCTTGACGGCTGAGGCCTGCGCTCGTAGCTTGAGTGAACCTGCACAAGGTCGCCCGCGGCGCGGTTAGCGTTGTTGCGGCGGCGTGCGCGCTCAGCCTCACGCTCCATGCGTCTGCGCTCGCTCGCTTCACGGCGGCGCTGTTCCTCAGCCTTGCGGCGCTTGTTTTGAGCGTGCTTGCGTTTAATCGTTCTCGTGAGATTGATAAAGAAGTATTTGAGGTGGGTTGCAACGAAAACGATTCCGATAAACACGGCTCTGAAGAACGCCGCGATACCTCTGCCGATTGCGGAGAGAATCTTTTTTACTGTGTCCCAGCCGCTGGGAATATCCTCGTTGTCCTCGTCCTCGTTGACCGAGAGACGGTGTTTTTTTGCCTTGGTGTAGTCCTCGACAGCTGTGTCGATATCCTCGTAGGAGAACATCTCGCCCTCCTCGGGGTCAACGTCGAAGTAGTCGGCGGTGTCGTCGAATTCCTCTTCGCTCTGGACTGCCTTTTCTACTACAGGTTCAGGCTCTTCCTCGGGGAGTTCTTCCTCGATTTTAACAGCTTCCTCTGCGGGTACTTCCTCTGCGGGAGCTTCTTCAACGGGAGCTTCCTCTACAGGTGCTTCCTCTGCGGGAGCTTCTTCAACAGAAACTTCCTCTACAGGTGCTTTTGCAACAGGAGCTGCGTCTGCGGGAACCTCTTCTACGGGAACGACAATCTCGTCGGGAGCGTCGTCGTATGTCATGGTTGTCTCGGGCTCATCCTGTTCGGGTGCAGGCTCGGAGTAGGAGCGGATATCTCTTGTCTCCTCGGCAACAACCTGTGATTTTTTCTTATTTCTCTTGCCAAGCTCGCCTACAGGCTCATACTTTGTGAGGAATGAGTTGGTAGGCTTTGTGACGTTGAAAATATGCTTGCGCGGAATTTGGGTTGTCTCGGTAATCTTATGTTCATGGGCAAGCTCGTGTACAAGGATTTTGTGCTTTCGGTCGGGATTGCGAATATATCTGAACAGAAAAATGAACACAACAACCACAATCGCGATTGCGGCAAGCGTGATTGCGCCGTAGAGGATAAAACCTCTGTTGCGGTTAAAGAAATTGTCGTCGAGTATAGTCGTATCCTTGACGATATCCGTGAGCATTTCTTTGTCGGCGGTTTTGAGCTTTTTGCCTGGAGCCGCCTGCATCGTAATGTTGATGTTCTCGCCGTTCATAACGGTGTTATACTGCTGAGCCTGTACGGTCTTTTTGCCGTTTTTGAAGCTCATATTAAGGCATATGTATTTTATGCCCTTATATTCCACGGGAGAAGCGTCCTTGTAGGTTTTGTTCTCACGCAGTTTTTTCATAATGTTGGTGAGTTCCTCGTCGGAAAGGCTGTTGTAGGAGCCGATTTTCTGGCTGTCCTCGGTTTTGGTCATAGTAACAGTCAGCGTCAGCGCGCTGTCCTCCGTGACTGCCTCAAGATAGATGTTTCCCTCGTTCAGCTTGGACATTGTCGTCTCGTAGTTAAGCTTGAATGTCTTGAAGAACGGGTCATTGTCGGAGCTGTCGCGCGTAAGCACAAGCATTTCGTCGGGAATCGGAATACTCATATTAAGCGTATCAATCTCGTAAGCTGTGCTCTCGGCAAACGCCGTGAAAGCGAACGAGCACACAATTGCCGCGCACATAATAATCACGCAAATAAAAGCAGTTATTTTTTTCATATTCTTCCTCCAATAAGCATTTTCACACAAAGCTTATTATACTATTAAATTCGGGCAAAAGCAACATCTTTCGGGAATTATGACGCATCTATTTGAAGTTTTGGCAAAAATATGATATATTACAATCGAAAGGAATAGAATTATGGTAGAAATAGAAATACAAAGACTGATAAACGACATAAAAAACGGCAAAATATCACGCGAAAAGTTCGGCTGTGTAAGGCAAAGCAAGGAACCTATGAAGGAATTTTGCGAAATCTGCCTTGAAAACGGATACGAGATATACCTTGGCGAGCTGTTCGCCTACGGCCAGGATATGAACGACTCAAAACTGCGCGCCACAAACGGCGGCGGCAGCTTTGAAATCGACGGCTGGAGCGACGCGTTTGAGAATCTCCTGGAGGAAATTTTAGGTTAGTGGTCAGTGAATGTCGAGAACAAAAGTCAGCTTAGTACAAAACCTTTTGTCCCCGAACTATTGATAAAACATCTAATACAAAAAGCAAAGCCCACGGGTTATTACAACCTTTGGGCTTCAATTATATTTTATCAATATTTATCCAATCGGGATACAAACGTTTCGAAAGAAGGAAGGTCTCTCCCCGACCATAACTGTTAATTGTTAATCGTTAATTGTTAATTCATAAATCCTTCCTAAAAAACCGAAAGCCCCCTGTTACGGAGGCATTCGGTAAATTATTGCTGATAGGATTTGATTCCCTTTTGATCAGTTTGTAATTGTCTGCTCTGTTTCCTTATCGAAAACGTGGAGTCTCGAAAGGTCGAAAGCAATCTGGATGTTGTCGCCGGGTTTAGCTTTTGAAGCCGGGTCAACACGAGCTGTGATGGGAGAACCGTTGATGTTAACATAGAGATAAATCTCCGCGCCCATAAGCTCTGTTACGTCAACGTTAGCTGTAATGATGGATTCCTTAGGAGCTTTCTCAAGGAATTCGGGCTCATCGTGTACGTGCTCGGGACGAATACCGAAAACTACCTCTTTGCCGTCGTAAGCCTTTAGGGCCTCAACCTTATCGGCAGGAACAGGAAGATCGTATTTGTCGAATTTGAGAGTCTTACCGCCGTTGGCAACAACTGCTTCGTTGAAGTTCATCTGGGGTGAGCCGATGAAGCCTGCTACGAACTCATTGCAGGGCAAATCATAGAGGTGCTGAGGAGTATCAACCTGCTGGATGAAACCGTCCTTCATAACAACGATACGGGTACCCATTGTCATAGCCTCTGTCTGGTCATGAGTTACGTAGATAAATGTTGTACCGAGTCTCTGATAGAGCTTTGAAATCTCTGTACGCATCTGAGCTCTGAGCTTAGCGTCGAGGTTTGAAAGCGGCTCGTCAAGTAAGAATACCTTAGGATCACGAACGATGGCACGACCGAGAGCAACACGCTGTCTCTGACCACCCGAAAGAGCCTTAGGCTTTCTGTCGAGATACTGCTCAATACCGAGAATGCGGGCAGCTTCTTCAACTCTCTTCTTGATCTCTTCCTTGGGCATCTTTCTGAGCTTAAGTCCGAACGCCATGTTGTCGTAAACCGACATGTGAGGATAGAGCGCGTAGTTCTGGAATACCATCGCGATATCTCTGTCCTTAGGAGTAACATCGTTACAAAGCTTGTCGCCAATGTAAAGCTCGCCCTTGGAGATGTCTTCAAGACCTGCGATCATACGGAGTGTTGTTGACTTACCGCAACCCGAAGGACCTACGAGGATGATAAATTCTTTATCATCGATCTCAAGGTTAAAATCTGTAACGGCTACAACATCGCCGTCATAGATTTTATAAACATGTTTTAAACTTACATTTGCCATACATTATTCCTCCATAAATAATGATATAATTTCCAACAGTACTATTTTATCACTATGCTACAAATATTACCATCTGTAAATGTTACAAAGTTTAGTGTATGTTTTTATATAAAATGGGGACGACGTAAAAAACGCCGCCCTTTTTTTGTGCTATTTGACAACAAAAATTGCTTCTTTTTCCGTATTTGTCAATTCTCGGCAGCTTCCTTTAGTCAAGTTGCTGTCTAAAACGAGTCCGCCGATTTTTTCGCGTCTGAGATACATAACTCTCATTGAGCGGGCGGCAAACATTTTTTTGACCTGGTGAAATTTGCCCTCGCGGATTCTTACCCTCGCGGTTTTGTCGCTGACGATTTCTAGCTCGGCGGGCAGAAGGCTTGTCCCGTCCTCGAGAATTATTCCCTTTTCAAACGCCTTTACGTCCTCGTCGGTCGGCGTTTTGTCGAGCTCGGCAAGGTAGGTTTTCCAGACGTGGTTTTTCGGCGACGTGAGCCTGTGGGCAAAGTCGCCGTCGTCCGTGATTATCATAAGTCCCTCGGTGTCCTTGTCGAGACGTCCCGCGGGGAAAAGCCCCCTGCGGTAAAGCTCATCGGGCACGAGCTCAATCACCGTTCGGCTCAGGTTGTCCTCTGTCGCGCTGACAAAACCCGACGGTTTGTTGAGCATGATGTAGATATGCTTTTTTGTGTTCAGCGTCTGTCCGTCGAGCGTGACCTCGGAGAGCTCCGCGTCAAGCTTGAATTCGGGCTTTGTGACAAGCTTTGAGTCAACGCTGACGCGCTTTGAACGTATTATTTTTTGAACTTCTTTGCGAGAGCCTACGCCCTGCGAAACAAGGATTTTATCCAATCGCTCCATTCAACGCCTCATATCCGTCGCCGTAAACCCCCGTGCTCAGATGACCGCCGATAACGTGAGCCTTAAAAATGAGCAGGGTTACGTATTTTTCTTTATTCCTGAGCTTATAGACAACACGGCTGACCTCCGTACCCCTGAACGGACTGAGGTCAAGCCCTGTCTCTTTCTGAAGCTCGTTATATTCTTCGTACACTTCGCCGAAATCGGCGGGAATCGTCACTTTGTCGTGCTTTTTGGTGCTTTTGTCAGCCTTGATTCCGAACTGGTTGAGAAATCTCAGCTGAGCGTCGGTGTCCGCAGCCTCGGTAAAAAACCGTCCCACCTCGTCAGCTGTCGCGTAGTCGGGCACCGCCTGTTTCCTCTCGAGCGCTATTACCGCGCACAAAACAATAAGAAACAGCGAAAAAAACGAAATCACCGCGATTTTTATGCCGCGCCTTTTGTCAAAGGAGAAAACTACCATAATATCACCCGTAGATTATATGCGGAAGTCACTACGGATAATTCTCATTTCTCCATTCTCAATTCTCAATTATTCTCACAATCTCCTGCGGCGAGCGCGCCCATGCGACGGGATTGTACTTTGCCATATCCTCGTCTTTTCCGTAGCCGTAGGAGCAGGCGATAAAATCCACGCCACACTCAAAGGCGCCCTTGGCGTCGTACCAGGTGTCGCCGAGCATAACGGCTTGCTCTGTGTTTCCGCCGAGCCTGTCGAGAGCGTACGGAATAAGGTCCTTTTTATCCTTGCGCGTACTGTCGCGGTTTGAGCCCGCGACAACGTCAAAACAGTTAATCAGCCCGAGCTCGGCAATAACCGTTACGGCTGTCGACTCAAGCTTTGAGGTGCAGACAGCGAGCTTCGCGCCGTTCTCTCTCAGCGCTGTAAGAACCTCTTTGATTCCGTCGTAGGGCTTGTTCATAAACCTGCCCTCGCGCGCGTAAAAGTCCCTGTAGATTTCATAAGCGTCATCACACAGCTCGTCGGGCATTTTGCAGAGGTTTTTCAGGGTATCGAGAAGCGGAGGCCCTATGTATTTTGTATAGTCCGAAAGGTCGACGCCCTTGATGTCATAATGCTCGAGCACCCTCTCGATGCCGCGGCGTATTCCCTCGGCGCTCTGTGAGACAGTACCGTCCAGATCGAACAGAATATACTTATATTTCATCGAATTTTGAATCCGCCTTTATCTGGAATTTCTCTGCCTTTACGCTCGCGCGCGTATGGGTGCCCTTCGCTATTAAACCCGCCTTGTCGAAGGCTTCAAGCTTAAATTTGAAAAATCTGCCGTCGCTCTCTATGAGCTCCGCCACAGCTCTGACCTCAGCGCCCGCGGGCGTCGGGCTGAGGTGCTCAACGCAGATGTCGGTGCCGACGGTTGTGATTCCGTCGGGCAAGTCCTTTTCGAGCATTTCGAGCGCGGCTTCCTCAAGATATGCAACAAGCATAGGCGTCGCGAGCACGGACAGACATCCGCTGCGCATTGAGCTCGCCATATGCGCTTTTTCTACAATTTTTATCATTTCATAGGTTTCGCCGATTTTCGCCATAATATTACCGTCCTTATTATTAAATGAAAAGTGTGTTATAATAATAACAATCTAAGTTATTATAGCAAATTTACAGGGCTTGCGCAATATAATTACGCAAAATAATAGCATCATCTCTGTTCGGGAGTTGATTTTTCCTTTTTTCCTATCTTTTATTTATTGACTTTTACGATTTAGTACGCTAAAATAATGATAACAAAATTAAAGGAGGGTATATCATGCCGCCAATCGTATCAACTATTTTAGCAATTATCATTGCAATCGCAGGAACAGTTCTCGCTTACATTTTTATCGTTCCCGATAAAAAGCGCGACGGACTCAACAAGTTTTTTCAAATTTTACATGACATTTTCAATTTTAAACAGCTTGTAATTGAGAAGATTTTTAAAGCTCTTTATGTTCTTTCAACTATCTTTGTTATTGCGTACGGAGCTCTCCTGCTCATTACCGTAGTACCCGGATATGACGGAATCTATTTCAAGACCTCCGCGCAGTATATGGGCGGATGGGGACTGCTTTATATTATCTTAGGTCCCATCGCTGTCAGAATTGTTTATGAGCTTTTAATGCTCGGCATACTGCTCGTAAAGAATGTTATTGAATTAAACAACAAAACAAAGGCTCAGCCGGGTTCCGTTGCCGATAAATCCGACAAAGAAAAGAACACGGCGTTCTTTGTTGATCCCACAGCTCCCGCGGCTCCCGTAGCTCCTGCTGCTCCCGTAGCTCCTGCTGCTCCTGCTGCTCCTGTAGCTCCCACCGCTCCCGCTGCTGCCGCTGCTCCTGTAGCACCTGCTACTGTTCAGGAAAAAGCTCCCGCCGAAGCTGAAACAACGGACGAAGCCAATTAAATATAATAAAAATATTTTCGGGTTAGCGTTCACACAGCTGACCCGATTTTATTTTGTTGTAAAAACAGGAGCTTTGTGATATAATTAACCAATAATCGGATTTAAAGGAGACTGAGATATATGAAATTAGGTATTGTCGGATTACCGAATGTCGGAAAAAGCACGCTGTTCAACGCGATTACAAACGCGGGAGCGCAGTCGGCTAACTACCCGTTCTGTACGATTGAACCGAACGTAGGCGTGGTAGCCGTACCCGACAAAAGGCTCGACAAGCTCGCCGAGATGTACGACCCCGACAAGTACACGCCCGCGTCGATTGAGTTCGTCGACATCGCGGGACTCGTTAAGGGCGCGTCAAAGGGCGAGGGCCTGGGCAACAAGTTCCTCGCGAACATCCGCGAGTGCGACGCTATTGTGCACGTTGTGCGCTGTTTTGAGAACGATGACATTGTCCACGTTGACGGCAGCATCGACCCGAAGCGTGATATCGAGACAATTAACCTGGAGCTTATCCTCGCTGACGTCGAGACGCTCGAGCGCAGAATTGACAAGACGAAGAAGCTCATCAAGGGCGACAAAAAATATCAGGCTCACCTCGAGCTGTTCGAGCGCGTGCTCGAGTCGCTGAACGCGGGCAAATCGGCTCGTTCCGTTGAAATGGACGAGGAAGAAAAGAAGATTATGAGCGAGGTTGCCCTGCTGACGACAAAGCCGATTATCTACGCCGCGAATATGAGCGACGAGGACTTTTCAAACGGCATTGAGAACAACAAAGGTCTCGCGGATGTCAGGGCGATTGCCGCTGAGGAAAACGCGGGCGTGCTCCCGATTTGCGCTCAGATTGAGGAAGAAATCGTCGACATGGACCCTGAAGAGAAGGAAATGTTCCTGTCCGACCTCGGTCTTGAGGAGAGCGGTCTTGACAGACTTATCAAGGAGTGCTACTCGCTGCTCGGACTCATCAGCTACCTCACTGCGGGAAAACCCGAGGTAAGAGCGTGGACAATCAAAAAAGGCACAAAGGCTCCGCAGGCGGCGGGCAAAATCCACACCGACTTTGAGAGAGGATTTATCAGGGCCGAGGTTGTAGCCTTCAGCGACCTGATGGAGTGCGGTTCGATTGCTGCGGCGAAAGAAAAAGGTCTGTACCGAAGCGAGGGCAAGGAATACGTTATGCAGGACGGCGATGTGGTATTGTTCAGATTTAACGTTTAAAACATTAAATGTGAAATATGAAAAATTAAAAATTTAGGTTGCTGTTTGCTTTCGGGCTTTAAAATTACATCAATATTTATACAATCGGGTCGCCGCTGTTTTGTTTAGAAGCGTCTTTTCCGTCCCGACCTTCATTTTTAACATTTAAATTTTAATGTTTTAATTTTTCTTTTAATTTTTTCTTATTTTTCTAATTTCGTTCATATAACTGTCACATTCGGGCTTTACAATATAGTCACAGTCAAA
>JAILPC010000134.1 GCA_024690465.1 Ruminococcus sp. | reverse complement strand
ACCGCGAGGATAATACAAAGGACAGTATCAGACTTTGTTGTAGCAAGAATCGAGCCGAACAGATATGTGTTAAGGTCAGTGTTGAGCCCCGATACACTCGCCACAATAACGCCGACTGCTAAAGCCGTACTGGAAATAACCGCGATTGCGGCGTCGCCGTTAATCTTGCTGTTCTTTGAAATTCTCAGCAAAAAGAACGCCGATATAAGGACAATAGGCACTGCTACGCCCAAAGGAGCAAGGTTCGCCATTGCCGCAACCGCAAGCGCTCCGAAACCGACGTGAGAAAGACCGTCGCCTATCATCGAATAGCGTTTCAAAACAAGCACGACACCTAACAACGCGGCGCAAAGCGACACAAGAGTACCTATTATCAGAGCTCTGACCATAAAATCATAGGAAAGTATTTCAATCACAGTCGAATACCTCCTTTGTTGTTGCGGCAATCATCACACGGACAGTCTGTAATAAGGAATTTCTCGCCGTATGAGGAATGCATATATCTATGTGTCGAGCCGTAGAAAAAGCCGTCGCTCGACAGATGAAGAATATGCGACGCGTGATTAACCGCGGAAGTAATATCATGAGAAACCATAACAACAGTGATTCCGCCTTTATTGAGCTCAGCTACCAAATCATACAAATCCTGCGAAGCAAGCGGGTCAAGACCTGAAATTGGCTCATCGAGAATGATAAGCTTTGACGTTGCGGAAAGCGCTCTTGACAGAAGAACACGCTGCTGCTGACCGCCCGAAAGCTCCTGAAAGCACTTGTTCTTAAGCTCAGAGATACCGACTTTTTCCATATTTTCCAGAGCTATTTTTTTCTGTTCTTTTGAATAAAAAGGAAGTTTTCTGCGGTTAAGTGTTCCAGACAGTACCACCTCAAACACCGAGCTCGGGAAGTCAGACTGAATATCCGTCTGCTGCGGAAGATAGCCGATATACTTCTTTTCAAGGCCGTCGCCGTACTCAATAGTTCCGCTTATCGGACTGATAAGACCTAAAAGGCCTTTCATCAATGTGGACTTACCGCTTCCGTTTTCACCGACAATACAAAGATAGTCGCCCTTATTTACGGCAAAGCTAAGTTTATCGAATACGACACTGCCCTCGTATCCCATTTTTATGTTTTTGCAGATTATATAGGACATTATCCGAGAGCCTCCTTTATTGATGATAAGTTTAATTCTAATAACGAAATAAAAGTAACGCCGTCCTCAGCCTGCCTGCTTGTAATATTGTGCATAGAATAGAACGTTTTAATCTCTGCGTCTGAGTCCTCACATATAGTACGCGCAAGACTGTCCGATGAATTGTCGATATGAAAAACAATCGGAACGTCGTTTTCTCTTACATAGTCAATCAAATTAGTGACTGTTTAAATAGACGGCTGGGTTTCCGATGTGCATCCGGGGAAAGCGCTCTCATATTTTATTCCGTATTCTTTTACAAAATACAGCAGCGGAAAACGGTCTGCGACTATCATAGGTTTTTTTGCCGACTTATTTACGGCTTCCCTGAATGAATTATCATAATAATCAAGCAAGCTTAAATATGAATCAGTTTTTTCGGAATAATAATCTTTATTGGGCTTATCCAGCTTAATTATTTCCCCGGAAATAGCTTTGACAAGCTTTTTGTCATTTAAAATTGACGTCCAGATGTGCTCGTCATACTCATCACCGCGGTTGTGGTCGATATCCTCCTCATATATCAAATCAGCGTAATCAAACATACACATAATTTTGACATCGGATTCTATAGAATCAAGCACATCCTCTACCCACTCGTCACTCTCACCGCCGTTATAGATAAAAATATCGGCATTTTTGATTCTGAGTATATCCTTTGGCGTAGGCTCAAAGCTGTGAATCTCGGCACCGGGAGGAATAAGCTGAGTTACCCGAGCTTTATCCCCCGCTATTTCACGGGCAAACTCATAATACGGATAAATTGTTGTAACAATACTGAGTTTGTCGGTTTTTGTTATCGGTTCAGTATTACACGAAGAAAAAACGGTAACTGCAGTCAAAACCGAAAAAAATAAAAATATTAACTTTTTGATAGCAATCACCTCTTTTACAAATATTAAGTAAAAGGCTGTCCCGTGCTGAGACAGCCTTTAAGTTTATCTTTTGGAATTGGAGGTCTTTTTCTCTTGTCTCTTTTTCCACATAACCCAGAGAGGACCTGCGATACAAAGTGACGAGTAACAACCTGA
>JAILPC010000115.1 GCA_024690465.1 Ruminococcus sp. | reverse complement strand
GGAGGGCTGTTTTGAGCGTTTTTGCGTTAATTTGTGAATATAATCCGTTCCATAACGGTCATAAATACATCATTGAACAGGTGAAAAACGAGAACGATTCTTTAATAGCGGTTATGAGCGGAAGCTTTACTCAGCGCGGAGATGTTGCTGTTGCCGATAAATTTTCACGAGCTGAATCGGCTGTAAAAAACGGTGCCGATATTGTTATTGAACTGCCGACAATTTACGCTTGCTCAAACGCGGAAACATTCGCGAAGGGCGGAATCGGAATAATCAACAGTCTTGGCGTTGCCGACAGGCTGTGCTTCGGCGCTGAGGACAACGACATGCCGCTGCTAAGCCTTGCGGCTGAAGCTTTTGAAGACAAACAGTTTAAAACAGAACTCAAGCGCAATATGGACAGTGGAATGTATTACCCTAAAGCTGCGGAAGAAGCTATGTCCAAGGCTTTCTCACCCTCGCTTGCGGAAGTAATCAAAAAGCCGAATAACATTCTGGCGATTGAATACATAAAAGCGCTGAAAGGCACCGACATTGAAGCTGTAACCGTTAAGCGCATTGGAGCGGAACACGACAGCATCGAAAGCTCAGAGAGTATCGCGAGCGCTTCGTATATCAGAGAACTGATAACAAGCGGTAAAGACTACAGCAGCTTTGTACCGAATTATACTGTTGATAATCCTGCTGACATTAAAAGGCTTGGGAGAACTGTTCTGTACAAAATGAGAACTCTGAGCAAAGAGGATATAAAAAAGCTCCCCGACGTAACCGAGGGACTTGAAAACAGGATATATGACGCTGTCAAAATATCAAATTCAATTGACGAACTGTTCTCTAATATCAAAACAAAACGCTATACAATGGCAAGGATAAGACGTATCATTATCTCAGCTCTGCTCGGGATAACGGCGGATACAGCAAAAACAAGAGCGCCGTATATCCGCGTACTGGCGTTCAACGAAAAAGGCGCGCAGCTGATGCCCGAAATCAAAAAGCGCTGTCCTATCACCCTTATCACAAACGTAGCCGACGGATACAAGAAACTGAACGGAGAGGCGCGGAAAATATTTGATATTGACATTCTCGCGACAGATATTCAGAATCTCGCCGCGGAAAAAATCGGAAATTGTTCAACTGACTTTACAAAAGGAGTTATTAGGGTATGATTAATCTAAAAAGACTATTCAGAGTTATGAAGCGAACAGGAATGATAAAGATTGCCTTGGGATTCTTCTTAATTCTGCTGATTGCCGCGTTTATTCTGCGGTTTGTTGAGCCTGATATACATAACATAGGCGAAGGTTTCTGGTACTGCTTTGTAGCCTCAATGACAATCGGCTTCAGCGATTTTGTAGCGACAAACATAATAAGCAGAATAATTACAATCATTATTACGCTTTACGGCGTACTGGTAGTTGCTATGATTCCGGGCGTAATCGTAAGCTATTATACAGAGTATCTCAGAGTAAAAGAAAAGGATACAATATCAACCTTCCTCGAAAAGCTTGAGCACCTGCCCGAGCTGTCAAAAGAAGAACTGGTTGAGATTTCGGAAAAAGTTAAAAGATTCAATAAAAAATGATAAAAACAGGGCTGACTCAAAACTCGTTTTGAGCCGACCCCGAGCAGTAAGTGGTAAGCGAAATCAACGAAGAACGAAGAGCGAAAAGTGAAGATTTAATCTTTTAATCTTTCTTTCCGCTTATCACTTACCATAGGATTAATATGAAAATAAGTACGGAGCGGCTCTTTTGACTTTTGAGCCGCTCCGTAAATTTTTTTGAAATCAAACGGGATAAACCTTGTTAGCTTTGTCGCCTAAATCGGAATTGATACCCGCCTTTTCCTCACGACGTTTCTCGAAGAACTTTGTCGCGACCTCGGGGAACTGAGCATAGGAGAGCACGTCCTCGTCCTGCTCAATAAACTGAGGAATCTCAGCGCGGAGTTTGTCGAGCTCAGGCTCGAGCAAATCTGCGGGACGGCAGGTAATCGGCTCCTCGTCGCCGATAATCTGCTCACGGAATTCATCGTCAATAGGCATAGGTGTTGTGCCGTATTTACCCTCAATAATACCCCTGAATTCCTTTGTTACCATCTTATAGCGCTCGCCTGTGATTACGTTGAACACAGCCTGTGTGCCGACAATCTGAGATGTAGGAGTAACGAGAGGCGGATAACCCGCGTCTTTACGGACACGCGGAACCTCGGCGAGACATTCGTCGAGCTGGTCTTCCTTGCCCGCCTGTTTGAGCTGTGAGATAAGGTTGGAGAGCATACCTCCCGGAACCTGATAGAGCAGAGCTTTGGTATCTGCTGTGAGAATCTTTGTATCAAGCAGACCGCTGTCAATGTATTTCTTTCTCAAATCCATAAAGTAGTTGCGGATTTCGGTAAACGCCTCGAGGTCGAGTCCCGTGTCGAACTCTGTGCCCTGTAAGGCGGCGACCATAGACTCTGTCGGGGAGTGTGATGTACCCTGAGAGAGCGGAGAAATTGCGGTGTCAATAATATCAGCGCCCGCCTCAACGCCCTTTAAGAGACACATTGAACCGAGTCCGGATGTATAGTGAGTATGAAGAGCAATCGGAAGGTCAACCTCAGCCTTAATTGCCTTGACCAAATCATAGGTCTCATAGGGAGTTAAGAGAGCCGCCATATCCTTGATGCAGATTGAGTCAGCGCCCGCGTCGGCTATACGCTTGGCGTAATCAACATAATACTCGTTGGTAAACACGGGACCTGTTGTGTAGCTTATAGCGACCTGTGCGTGAGCTCCTTCTTTTTTTGCGGCTTTAATCGCGCTCTGGAGGTTTTTGATATCGTTGAGCGCGTCAAAAATACGGATTATATCAATACCATTGGCGCAGCTCTTCTGTACAAAATAGTCGAGAACGTCATCGGCATAGTGACGGTATCCGAGCATATTCTGACCGCGGAAAAGCATCTGAAGCTTTGTATTCGGGCATTTTTCACGGATTGTGCGAAGTCTTTCCCACGGATCTTCATTCAAAAATCTGAGACAGCTGTCAAACGTAGCTCCGCCCCAGCACTCCAAGGAATGATAACCGATTTTATCGAGCAGAGGAAGTACGGGGAGCATTTCCTCGGTAGTCATTCTTGTGGCTATAAGGGACTGGTGAGCGTCACGCAGAGCAGTCTCGGTAACTAAAATCTTTTTTGCCATAACATACCTCTTAGTTCATAGTAAGGAGAACCTTACCTGTTTCAACTGCTTCGCCTTTCTGTACGGCGATTGAGGCTACTGTACCGTCCTGAGCGGCTTTTACGGGAGTCTCCATCTTCATAGCTTCGATAAAGATTAAGTCCTGTCCCGCCTTAACAGCGTCGCCTGCGTTAACCTCAATTCTTACAACCGTACCGGGCATAGGAGCAGTTACCTTAACCGCGCCCTCATTACCTGAAGCTGCGGGAGCCGCCTTAGGAGCGGGAGCTGCCGCGGGAGCTGCCGCGGGAGCAGCTGCGGGAGCGATGTCGCCGCCGAGCTCCTCAACCTGTACGTCATATGCTGTGCCGTTAACTGTAATTCTTAAATTCTTCATTTTTTAAACTCTCCTCGTCTATCGTGAACGTTCCTGTCAAGTATTCATATCCCCCTTACCACATCATTCCTGTGAAGTTTTGGAGACTTGTGAAACGTTCATCTAAAATATTATTACTGACTACTGACTACTAAATCGTTCCGTGTTTCTTCGCCTCAGTCTTAACGCGCTTATTGCCGAGCATATCGCTTGCCGCGATGAGAACCTCTCTGAGGTCTTCCTCAAGCACGATATCATCAACATAGCCGTTCTCCGCAGCTTTCTCGGCGCCGAGGGTTTCCTTAGCATACGCTTCAACCACAGCCGCCTGTTCAGCTACGGGAACGTTGAGTTTGTCCGGACATTCAATTAAGATTGCCGCCTCGGGATTAACGGGGCTGATAACAGCGTCAGGCAGAGCGTAGACCATATCGGCGTTGGCTCCCGAACCCGCAAGAGCGATGTACGCGGAGCCGATAGCCTTGCCGATTACTACCGAAATCTTAACAGTAGTCGCCTCGGCGTAAGCGGAGCTTACCTTTGCCGCGGATTTAATATCCTCAAAGCCGTCTGTGTCAACAAATGTAACCACAGGGAGTGAGAAAGCATCGCAGAAGCGCACAAACTTCGCTATCTTATTAGCATCGGCTTCACTAAGCTTGCCGCTCTTTGTGCGCACGATTCCCTGAACTCTGCCCTCAAGAGAGGCAAAAACAGTACGAACGTTGTCGCCGTAATCCATAGTCAGCTTGTAAACCGAGTCGCCGTCAAACGTCTTTTTGACAAGGCAGCCGTCAACATCGGGGGCGATTTCCTCAAACTCACTGCCCCACGCCGCGCCTAAATTGGAATCGGGCAGATAAATCATAAGCTGTCTTGCCTTTTCAATAGCGTCAGCCTCATCCTCAGCAACGACGTTTACAATGCCGTTCTTTGAGTTGTATTCGATATCGGAGTTTTTGCCTGTAGTATCGAGCGAAAGCTTGGAATCCTTTGCAGCGATTACAAAATCAGCAGATACAGCGTTGAGAGCGCCTGTGCCTATGCAGTCGCCGAGCACTACGGAAACCTGTGGAACAACACCCGAGAGCTTACTTGCGGCGTTGAGTACCTCACCAAAGCCGTTGAGCATAGCGTTGCCCTCGTCGAGCCTGCCGCCCTTGCTGTTGTAGAAACCCACAACAGGCACGCCTTCCATCATAGCAAGGTCATAGACCTTTTTAATCTTAGCAGCCTGAGCCTTGCTCATAGCGCCGCCGCAAAAGTCGGGATTCTGAGCGAACGCCAAAACGCTTATGCAGTTAACTTCGCCGTATCCCGCTACAACCTCGGCGTAAGTATCCTTGGACTTTGCGAGATTGGCTATGGTCGTAAACTCGCCGTTGTCAAAAAACGCCTCGAGAGTTTTGTACGCGGCAGTTTCGCTTATTGCGGCTTTAGCCTGAGTAATACTTTCAATACTCATCTTTATTCCTCCAATATATATTGTTGATAAATTACCAAACGTCCCCTTTTAATAGACATTACAATTATATATCAAAACCGTCAATTCTGCAAGGAAAATGTTGCAAAAAAATAAAAAAGCTTTCCCAAAGGAAAGCCTTGTGTTATTTCGAAGTTAATTTGCGGATTTCCGCTTCAGTAAGGTCGCGCCACATACCTTTTTTGAGCTTGCCCATTTTTACGGAACCTATTGAGATTCTGCGAAGTCTTAAAACCTCTAAATCAAAATACTCACACATCTTGCGGATTTCGCGGTTTCTGCCCTCGTGGAGTACCATTTCGATATTAGTCCTGTCCTCCTGCCTGCTCATCACCCTGACCTCGCAGGGAGCGGTTTTTCTGCCTTCGATAACAATTCCGTTTGACATCTTCTTTGCCTGTTCGGGAGTCAAATCGGGGCGTACCGTTACGTGATAAACCTTGTTGACCTGCTGCTTGGGGTGCATAACCTGGTTGGAAAATTCGCCGTCATTGGTCATAATGAGCAGCCCCTCGCTGTCCTTGTCCAGTCTGCCGACAGGATAGACACGTTCGGGAATATCCTTAACCAAGTCAGCTACGCACTTTCTGCCTCTTTCGTCCTTCATAGTCGTAACAAAGCCTCTGGGCTTGTTGAGCATTATGTAACGCTTGCCGCCCTTGCGTTTGAGGACAACGCGCTTGTTGTGAACATATACCTTATCTGCGGCGGGATTAACCTTGTCGCCTATTTGCGCGGTTCTGCCGTTGACTTTTACGGCACCGTTACTTATAAGCTCCTCGGATTTTCTGCGGGACGCAACTCCGCAGTCCGCCATAAACTTTTGTAATCTGACTAAATTTGAACGCATTTAAACATTCCTTTTATTTCTTAATTAGAATTATTCATCGCATAAAGTTTATGCTTTGCTATTTTTTGGCCTTTCAGAAAGTACTCTATTGTACCGAGCGTCTGCCCTTTCTTTATCGGAGAGTAAAGAAAATTATCAAGCCTTATCCTGCGCTTGATTTTGTGAAAGTCCGCGGGAGAAACCACGACTCCGCCGCAGTCCTCGCTCGAGACTATTACAGAATCTTCCGTCCCTCCGACTACAGGCACATCAAGATAAAAATCAGTATCGTCAAGCACACGCATAGCATGGTTGCTGAATCCGCGGTTATACAAAGCGGCGTGATCCTGCCAGTCGTTGCGGTCGTTCATAGTAACGGCGATAAGCGTTAATCCGTCTTTGACCGCCGCCGACACAAGACACCTTCCCGCAGCCATAGTGTAGCCTGTTTTGCCGCCGATACAGTATTTATACAGCGACAAAAGCCTATTATGGTTGGAGTATGTTACGCTCTTGTCGGCGGGCTCGATAAACTTCACCGTTTCGCTCTTTTTGGCGGTAAGGCGTGAAAACTCAGGGTTCTTCAAAGCCTCAGCCATAAGCAGAGCCATATCGTAAGCTGTTGAGTAATGGTTCTCGTCGTCCAGTCCGCTGGGCGTGACGAAGTGCGTGTGTTTCATACCGATTTTTTGAGCACGCTCGTTCATCTTTTCGGCGAATTTTTCTGTACTGCCCGCAACGGATATAGCAGCCGCGTTGGCGGCGTCGTTGCCCGAACACATCAAAATACCTACAGCTAAATCCTTAAGCGTAAGAACCTCGCCGTACCTGAGATACATACTGCTGCCTTCGGCTGTCATATCCTCGGTGAACTCAACCTGTTTGTTATTCGCCTTTGCGTATTCAAGCGTAATGAGCGCAGTCATAATCTTTGTTGTACTGGCAGGCTTCATATGTTTATTTTCGTTTAAAGAATAATAAACCTTGCTGTTAAACGGGCAATAGAGTACCGCCGTACCTGCTGAGACGCTGAGCTCAGCGCCATAACACGGCACGGATATAAGCACTGTTAAAAGAATCAGTATTATCGAAAGAATACGCTTCATAAATATCACCGATAGATTTTATGAAGCATAGTTTTGATTTAGAATCAGGAAGTCAATTCGCAATGCACAATTAGGATTTAGCGGAAAGCAAGTCAATAAATCCCTAATTCCTAAATCACTAAATGCTAAATGCTGAATACTAAATGCTCAATTAAAACAGGTCGTCGTTCAGATCGGCTGTTTCGGCGTTTTCGTCCTCTACCTTGTCTTTCTTTTTGTCCTTCTTGAAAAGAGCCGTTACCTTGTCCACAAGATCGGGAACCATACCTACAACACGGTCAGCCGCGCCGTCGTACTTCTCGATGGGAATAAGGTTAACCTGTCCCTTGCTGACAGTAAGAAAAGCAAGAGGCTGAATTGTAACGCCCGCGCCGCTGCCGCCGCCGAAACACTCTTTGTTCTCCTTTTTGGTCGGCAAATCGGAACCGCCCGAAGCAAATCCGTAGCTGACTTTTGAAACGGGAATGATAATTGTGCCGTCGGGAGAAGTAATCGGGTCGCCGATAACGGTGTTGCCGTCAACCATCTCTTTGATTTTCTGCATTGTTGTGTCCATTAAGCTGTTAATAGGATGATCCATATTTTCCTCCATATTTTAATATTCTTAATTCTTAACTCTTAATTCTTAATTCTCCTATGTTTCGGCTTGGCTTTGAGTATAAGCCTGAGCGCCTGGAATCCTCGTTTGAATACTACCGACAGAATTGAGATTATACGGATTCTCGCGATAACCTCAGCCTGAGCCGAGTTCTTCGGTTCATCGGAAAAATCGGGCTCAACGTCGATATTATAGTCCTTAACCGTTACAATCTCGGCAATAATCTTGAGCGCGGGATAGAGCACGGAACAGACTCTGCCGTACTTTACAGCCGTATCCGCGGCGTCGCTGCCCGCAATCCTGAGTCTGAGCGAGAGCTTTGTAACAGTTATTTTGCTGAACAAATCCTTCATAGCGCCGACGGCGAGATCTGCCACGCGCCTGATGATGTTCAGTATACCCGAAACACCCTTTTCCTTTACATAGTCCTTGAAATCAAAGGATTTCCGCTTCTGCTTTTCGGGTTCTTTATTTTCGGTTTTTTTCTTCTTTTTGGGCTTTTTTTCGGGCTTTTTCTTTTCCTTTTTAGGTTTGGGCGGCACAAGCTGAAGCTTTACAAAAGCTATTTTAACAAACAGCTTCAGCTCCTCGTTGTAGCTTATGAGCGCCCACACATTCAAAAGCGTTATCAGGAAAAGCAAAAGAAGTATGCCCAGTATTATATATAACGCAATCATTTTAATCCTGAGTTGCCTGCTCTATAGCCTCCTCTACGGTGAGCTGAACGTCTTCGTCATCCTCGGGAGCGTCGTCCTCGGGTAAAGGCGGGAGCTCCTCGATTGAGCTGATATTGAAGCATCTGAGGAAGTTCTCTGTAGTACCGTAGAGCAGCGGTCTGCCCGGCAGTTCGAGCCTGCCTTTTTCCTCGATTAAATCCTTTGTGGTCAGCGAGCCGATTACACCCGAGCAATCGACGCCTCTTATCTGCTCAACAAACGCCTTTGTTACAGGCTGGTTATACGCGACAACCGAGAGCACCTCGAGCGCAGCCTGTGAGAGCGGAGTGTTTCGGCGCAAATCCATAACCGTACGGATATACGGCGCGTATTCCTTTACGCTGACCATCTGGTAGCTCTTATTAAGCTTTATTATTGTTATGCCCCTTTGGGCGTTTTGGTATTCAGTCATAAGCTCGTTAAGGCAGTCTGTCGCCTCTGCCTCGCTGATTTCAAGCGCTGTCGCTATGCGCGACGGCTCAAGTGAAGAACCGTTGGCAAAAAGTATAGCTTCAATCGCAGCGTTTATTTTTTCCTGATTCATTTTCTATCCTCCAACATATATACCTGAGCGCCCGAGCCGCTGCCGTCAATGCGGACACGCTTACCCTTGACGAGCTCGAGCACCGCGAGGAATGTCGCGACAAGCTCGCCTCTGCCCTCGGCAGCCTCAAATAGCTCGGTATATCTGACGCGCTTTCCGCGCCAGAGCTTGCGCATAACGGTGATGATTCGGGAGTTTACGGAGACAATCTTGCGCTCCATAATTCCCGCGAAAGCAGACTGCGGAGGCGGAAGTTTTCTCTTTCCTCTGCCAACGGCGTCTATGTAGCCTTTGACGATGTCCTGCGGGTCGTGCCTGCGGTTATAGGTAAGGTCAAACTTGACGGGAGAAGCGTCCTTATAGAATGTATCAAAGTCATAAATCGTGCTGAGCTTCGCGGCGATTTCCTTGCAGAGCTGATACTCGATGAGCTGTCCGCTGAGTTCTTTTTTGAGCTCCTCGGCTTCTTCCTCGTATTTTGGCAGGAGCATTGCCGACTTGATATACACAAGGCGTGACGCCATTGTCAGAAACTCCGCGGCAACATCCATCTGGTTGTCCTGCATAAGCTTGATTTGTTCCATATACTGCTCAAGCAAATCGGCGATAACTATATCGTAGATGTTTATCTTGTTCTTCGCAATTAAGCTCAGAAGCAGGTCAAGCGGCCCTTCATAGCAAGGCAGCTTGTAATTAAGTTGTAGATTTTCCATTGCTGCCTCCAAATTTTTAGTGATTAGTGGTTAGTGAGTGGTAAGTGGGAAGTCCCTCAATCCTAAATTATTAGATGCCGAAAGGCAGACCTGTCAGCCAGATTACAAAATTTGTGACTTGATAGCTGACGGTCGAAACAGGCAGAACACCTGTCCACAAAAGAATAATAATCGCGATAAAGAAGAATCTTTCGTATTTGTAGATATTGGCTACCCATCTGTCGGGCAAAAACATAAACAGTATCTTTGAGCCGTCCAAAGGCGGAATCGGAACAAGATTAAACACCGCCAGAGCAACGTTAAGAATAATGTAGTATGACAGGAAAACGTTGATATACTCGCCGAACTTATTAAACATCATAAACTGCGGGAAAAAGCAGAAAAGCGCGTTAAAGATAAGTCCGCCCGCCATAGCGGCGAGAAGATTGGCTACAGGTCCCGCAAGCGCCGAGATACCCATTCCTACCTTTGGATTCTTGAAATTCCTGTCGTCAATCGGAACGGGCTTTGCCCAGCCGAAGCCGAGGAAAATAATCATCAGCGCGCCTATCGGGTCGATATGCTCAATCGGATTGAGCGTGAGCCTGCCTCTGTATTTTATTCCCTTGTCGCCGAGCTTGTAGGCAACAAAAGCGTGCGCCCACTCGTGAAAAGGCATAACAAGAAAAATTACGACGAGAGCCGCGAGGATATCCATTACGATTGTCATAAAATCGAGGTTGCCCTCACTGATTCCTCTGATTAAATAAGTAAGCATATTACTCCACCTTACATTAATCTATATACGTTAAATATTATACAATATCCTTTAATAAAAAACAAGTATATAAAAAATTAAAAAAAGTCTTGCTTTTTTCAAAGTTTTCCTATATAATGTAGAAGTTAAGTTGAAAAATATGTAATTCTATAAGGAGGTGCAGACACATGGCAAAATGTGATTTCTGCGGCAAGGGTGTTACTTTCGGTATTAAAGTGTCTCACTCACACAGACGTTCAAACAGAGC
>JAILPC010000112.1 GCA_024690465.1 Ruminococcus sp. | reverse complement strand
AACCTCAAACAGCTCGTTGAGGCGACTGATTTCGCCGCTTAAGTAAAGATATCCGAACAGCGCCTCCAGACCTGTTGCCGCGTGATAATCGGCAACATCGGCGTTTTTGGGGGTGTTTTTTGTAAAGGCATTGCGTCCGCGCTTATACACGCTCAGCTCGTCCTCCGTGAGCATTGGGATAAGCTTTTTTACAGCCTTTGACTGAGTTTCGCAGTTCACGAGCTCCACCTTGCGCTTGTTGAGCTCGCCGACGGGACGGTTAGCCTCGCACACAAGGCACTCACGCGTCAGCATATCATAGACTGTATCGCCGATAAACGCGAGCGTCTGAGGAGAAAGCTGTTTAGGATTGCATTTTTTATCAGTTAATCTGTCCATAGCTTACTCCACAAAATCGAACTGAACGTCATAAATGGAAACGGTATCGCCCTCGTTAATACCCGCGTCGCGCAAAGCGTCAAACACGCCGTTTTTCATCAATGTGTTCTGGAAATAGTTGAGGCTCTCGTAGTCGTCAAAGTTGATTGAGCGCATAACGTTGTAGAGCCACTTAGCTTCGACGGTATATATACCGTCAATCTTCCTGATAACAACGCTGTGGTCGTCGAAGTCCTCAGCTTTAACTATCGGAGCAGGCTCTGGCTCGTAGCGCTCTATCGGGGGCAGCTTCGAGAGCATTTCCTGTATCTTTTTGAGCAGCGGGTCAACGTCGTAACGGATTGCCGCCATAATCGGGAAAAAGTCGTAGCCCATATCCTCGATGTATTTTCTGTATTGTTCAATCTGCTCATCAGAGCACAAATCACACTTATTGCCCGCGACAATCATCGGACGCTTTGAAAGTTCGGGATTGAACTTTTCGAGCTCAGAATTTATAACCTTGAAATCCTCATACGGGTCTCTTCCGTCGGAGCCGCTGATATCTACAATATGCACAAGCATACGGCACCGCTCAACATGCCGCAGAAACTGGTGTCCCAAACCTACGCCCTGCCACGCGCCTTCGATAAGCCCGGGGATATCAGCCATAACATAACTGCTGCCCTCGCCCATCGAAACCACACCGAGCACGGGAGTTATTGTCGTGAAATGGTAGTTTGCGATTTCTGGTTTAGCCTCGGAAACTACCGACACAAGTGTGGATTTTCCGACATTGGGAAAGCCTACAAGTCCGACATCGGCAAGAAGCTTGAGCTCGAGCGTTACGTCATATTCCTCACCAGGGAGTCCCGGTTTAGCGAACCTCGGAACCTGTCTTACAGGTGTAGCGAAGTGGGTATTTCCCCAGCCGCCTTTACCGCCTTTGGCGATAACAACAGGCTCTTTTGTGCTGATATCGGCAATAATCCTGCCTGTTTCGGCGTCCTTGACCAGAGTGCCGAGCGGAACTCTTACAACTAAATCCTCAGCTTTTTTTCCGTTCTGGCGGTTTCCTCTGCCGTTTTCGCCTTTTCGTGCTTCATATTTGCGTTTGTATCTGAAATCAGCGAGAGTGGAAAGATTTGTATCCGCTTGGAACACAACATTGCCGCCGCGTCCGCCGTCACCACCGTCGGGACCGCCCGCGGCTACATATTTTTCACGGTGAAAAGCTACCGCGCCGTCCCCGCCGTCGCCTGCTTTTACGTGAACTTTAGCTACGTCTACAAACATAATACCCCTCCTTTTGTGTAATATACTCTAAAACTTATTTATTATCAATGTCATTGGGAAACATAGTATCCCATCCTGTCATTTTCAGGTCTTTTTCTGACTGCTCTTTTATTTTATCCTTCGGAACGACAATTATTGAGATTACAATAAAAACCAAAGCGACAGCCAGCGGCGCGAACATAGCGAAATACATCGCAATTCCTTTGACGATATATACCAAAAAGAAGTACAGCAAAAACGATAAACCGAAAACGGTTATTGATATCACTCTTTTTAACATTAAAATCGCCGAGACGTTTTTACACGCCATTCCTATTATAACCGAAGAAACAAAAGCCAATAACAGCGGGTTTACAATAAGAAATAATGCTCTAAAAAAATCCATAACAACCTCAAATTCTTTAAAAAAACAAGGGTGGATTACTCCACCCTTTCAGTAAGCTTATTACTGTTCAACAGGATAAACGCTCGCGCGCTTTCTGTCCTTGCCGACGCGCTCAAAGCGGAGTACGCCGTCAATCTTAGCGAAAAGTGTGTCATCTTTTCCGATGCCAACGTTAACGCCGGGATGAATGTGAGTTCCTCTCTGCTTATAAAGAATGTTGCCCGCGAGAACCTTCTGACCGTCAGCGCGCTTTGCGCCGAGACGCTTGGACTCGGAGTCACGACCGTTCTTGGTCGAACCCATTCCCTTTTTATGAGCGAATAACTGGATGTTTATCTTAAGCATACCTTACACCTCCGAAATTTTAACTATAATATCATTTTGGTATTGCTCCGCAAGCTGGAGCGTGTGCCGATAAAGTCCGTCAATCAGACGGTTGAGATTATCGGACTTTTCCGACTTCAGTTTCATATAACCGTCGGATACTGTAACATCTGCGCTTATACCGAAAATATCAGTGATATTGTTCGCGGTCAGGTAAGCTGATGAGCTTATCGCCGAACAAACTATATCGTAACCTTCATCGGCATAATCCGAATGGCCTGAGAATTCATAGCCTGTGAATTCAGCGCCGTTCTTATAGAATGTTACCGAAATCAATTTAAGCCTCGATTGACTTAATCTGTACCTTTGTGTAAGGCTGTCTGTGACCGAGAGTTCTCTTCTCACCCTTCTTGGGTTTGTAGGTGGCAACTCTGATTTTCTTGCCTTTACCGTTCTTTAATACTTCTGCGCTTACCTTCGCGCCGTCAACATAGGGTGTACCGACCTTGATGCCGTCGTCAGTACCTACCGCAACTACATCAAAAGTAACTGTGTCACCGGCTTCAGCCTCAAGCTTCTCGATGAATACTACCTGATCCTCGGAAACCTTGTACTGCTTTCCGCCTGTTTCAATAACTGCGTACATATTAGTACCATCCTTTAATTAGTCTCGCTATCCGTTAGGCGGTTATATAAAATAACTCTTACAGCCCACAATAAGCGGCTTATATACTATACCACAAAGGATTTTTGTTGTCAACCACTTTTTTAGCGATCAGTAGTTAGTGGTCAGTGATCAGTTATTCACGCGAAAAAGTAACATAATAACGAAAAAACTTCTCCCGAGAAATGTTCAACTAATCATTGTTTCTCTATTTGTTAACGCTTAAATGACTACTGAATACCGTTCTGCAATTTTGCGGCTTTAAGCGTATTTTTCATCAGAATCGCTATCGTCATAGGTCCTACGCCGCCGGGTACGGGAGTTATGTAGGAGCACTTGTCCTTGACGCTCTCGAAATCAACGTCGCCGCAGAGCTTACCCTTTTCGTCGCGGTTCATACCGACGTCAATTACAACGGCGCCTTCCCCTACCATATCGGCTATGACAAACTTCGCTTTGCCGATTGCGGCTACGAGAATATCAGCCTCACGTGTGATTTCGCTCAGGTTTTTGGTGTGGCTGTGGCAGATTGTTACCGTGCCGTTCTCGTGCAGAAGCAGCATCCCCATAGGCTTGCCTACGATATTGCTTCTGCCGATTACAACGCATTTTTTTCCGTCTACGCTGATGTCATAGGCGCGGAGCATTTCCATAATACCCGCGGGAGTGCACGGCAGAAAGTCATAGTCGCCAATCATTATTCTGCCGACGTTCTGTTTGTGGAAGGCGTCAACGTCCTTCAGAGGACTGATAGCCTCGATAACGGCATTGTCGTCAAGACCTTTCGGCAACGGAAGCTGACAGAGAATGCCGTTGATATCTTGCCTGTTGTTGAGCTCCTCAACCAAATCGAGCAGCTCCTGCTGTGTAGTTGTCGCTGGAAGAGAGTACTCAACCGACCTGAAGCCGACAAGCTCGCACGCTTTCTTTTTGTTGTTTACATAAACTCTTGAGGCAGGGTCATCACCAACCAGGATTACGGCAAGCCCGGGGACAATCCCCTTCGCCTTCAATGCCTTTGTTTCCTCAGCTACTTGCTCTTTTACCTGAGCCGATACCTTTTTTCCGTCTATAATTATCATAGAGCTTCTCCTCCTTCTTTCTGTTAACAATCAACAGCACTACGCCGACAACCAGTATCGCGGCGGAAAGCACCTGTGAAACTCTTATGTCACCGAACGGCAGATACAGACTGTCTGTTCTCAATCCCTCGACTATCATACGCTCAAAGCCGTACCATACGAGGTAGAGATAGAAAATCTGTCCCGAATATTTCTGGAATCTTCTGCCCCAGAAATGCAGGAGCGCAAAACCTAGCAGACACCAGAGTGATTCATATAAAAAGCAGGGATGTACAACTGTGAGGTTTGTGTTCTCGGACATCATACCCCACGGGAGCCCTGTAGGTGAGCCGAACGCTTCCTGATTAAAGAAGTTGCCCCAGCGTCCTAAACCCTGACCTATCAGAAAGCCCATTACAGCTATATCAAGTATAGGCAGAATCTTCGCTTTTTTTATCTTAGCCATCACACAGCCGCCCACTAGACCGAGGATTATTCCGCCGTAGATTGCGAGACCGCCGTTACTTATCATAATAATTTCGTTCGGGTGCTCGATGTAGTAGTCGAGCCTGAACAGTACATAATAGGCTCTGGCGCCGATTACACCCGTTACAAGACCGACCAGCACGCAGTCAAAAAGCTTGTTTCTCTCTACGTTATAGCGCTCGGCGGAAAAGTAGGCGTATAATACAGCGAGCAAAAGTCCGACAGCAATGATAATGCCGTACCATCGTATATTTATGCTGCCGATCGAAAAAGCAATCGGATTGATTTTAAACTCCCAGCCCAGAGCGGGAAAAGAAACATTGTACATTTTTGATTCTCCTCGTCACACAATGATGTTCCTGTCTTAAACATATTCCTCGCACTTACGTTCCAAACAAAGATTATTGAGGTTTAACAACGGAAAGAGTTGAGTTGTTGACGTCGCGCATAGCTTTAAGTCTTTTCGCGCCGTCATCGGGCGTACAAGCAGCGATATCGTCGATAATCCCGAAGATATCAAAGCCGTTAAAATGAAACTCCACCATTGTGTTTGCTATATTATCAACGGAATTCAGCGCCGAAACAGCGTCGCCGTAAACCTCGCGTCTCGCAATCTCAAACGCTTCGGCTGAAATCCCGTTCTTTTTGATATCGCTGATATAGTTTTTAATAACCTCGGCGGCATCCTTGGGATTGCGTGATTCGCCGCTGAAAAATACCGCGTTATAGCCCTGACCGCAGAAGTACTCGCTGTCAAAGCTCTGGTTAATCAGCTTTTTGTCATCAAGAATTTTGTAAAGCTCGGACGACGGAGAAGTAAGAATCTCAATCAGAATCTCAATTTCAGCCATTTCTTTCTGGCTCACCTTATGAGCTTTGTCTTTGAATCCGAGATTAAACAGCGGAACAGAAACAGGAAACTCCTGTTCAACGTAGTCGGCGATAACCTCGTAGGGCTCGTCCTCAAAATAGTTTTCAATTGTGTGCTTTTCGCAGGGCTTGAGGAGCTTATCCGCGGTTTTGAGAATATCCTCGGGAGTAAGGTCACCCGCGATACAAAGCACCATATTATTAAGATTATAGAAGGTATAATAACAGTCGTAGAGGAGCTCGGGAGTAATCTCGGCGATTGACTCAACCGTACCCGCAATATCGAGCTGTACGGGATGATTGCGGTACATCTTCTCGAGCATATTGAACATAACGCGCCACTCGGCGGAATCGTCATACATACGGATTTCCTGACCGATTATACCCTGCTCCTTGGCAACGGTTTCCTCGGTGAAATACGGACGCTGAACAAAATCGAGCAAAATCTCGAGACTCTCGTCAAAATTTTCGGCGCAGCTGAAAAGATAACACGTCTTATCAAACGAGGTGTAGGCGTTAGCGTTGGCGCCCGTTCTGGCGTACTTGACAAAAGCGTCGCCGTCCTCGCACTCAAACATCTTGTGCTCAAGATAATGCGCGATTCCGTCGGGAACCTTCTTTACTTCGCCACCGTCAAGCGAGAACGCGTTGTTAACGCTGCCGTAGCGTGTGCCGAAAATAGCGTATTTTGAATTATATTCGGACTTGGGATATAGATAAATCGTAAGTCCCGAGCTGTGTTCTATTTTATAATACTTATCGCCCAGCAAGGCGGATTTTACTTCTGTAATTTTACTCATTTTCTCACCGCCTTACTTTGACTTTAAAACATATACCGTGTCGAGCAGAAGCTTGTTCGCCGCCTTGACAATCTCGTCCTTGGTAACGGCGTTGATTTTTTCTGCCGCCTGTTCGGGAGTATCGACAGACGCGTCCATAAGCTGAGTGCTGTACCAGCTTGAGATGCCTGTTACGGTATCTACAATACTGCGGAAGCTATTCACAATGGCGAGCTTTGCGGAGTCAATCTCAAAATCGGAAATATTGCCCTTTTTCATTTCTTCAATTTCGTTAAGAATAGCTGCTTTCGCGGCTTCGATGTTGGCGGTTTCAACGCCTGACTCAACAACCATAATGCCCTTTAAGCGGTAAAAACGGCTCATACAGTAGTAGCATAGGCTCTTCTTTTCACGCACGTTTGTAAAGAGTTTTGAGGTTGCCGTTCCGCCGAGTACAGCACACATAAGGCGTGTGGCGGTAGCTTCCTGCTCGGGTTCGGCACACGCTGTTCTGAAGCCGATTTCGAGCTTTGACTGAGCGACTTCCATTTCTTCAATTGATTCGTTCTGTTCGGGAACTGTATAGATAACGTCGTTTGAGAGCTCAATCGGCGTTCTTTTTATTTCTTTAAAGGAATTATCTATAATATCGATTACCTTTTCCGGATTGCTGTCGCCGACATAAGTAAACTCAAAGTGAGCGTTACAAAGCATATTCTGCCACGCGTCATAGACATCAGCGGTTGTCAGATCGTTAATCTGCTCCTTGGTACCGCAGCGGCTTACGCCATAGAGCTCGTCAGAGCACATAATCTCGATAAGACGCTGTGAAGCGTAGGTGCGCTTATCGTTAAACTCGGAATCTATCATATCGAGAAGCTGGCGCTTCTCCTGGAGCATATCGTCCTCGTCAAATCTGCCGTTCTCGGCTTTCGGGTTAAAAAGAACCTCACACAGAAGCTCGCCGAGCTGTCCGCTGATACTCTCGCCGTCGAGAGCGTAACGGTCATCGAGACCGCTAACAGCGATATTCAGGCACTGCATATCGCCCATTTTGGACACAGAGCCGTTGAGCTCCGCTCCGTAGAGCGAGCCGAGCTTTTTTGAAAGCGTTGTAAAGTCGGGATATTTTTTGCAGCAGCGCACAAGCATATAGCAGAGCAGCGCGTTGACTGCCGCTGTTTCCGCGTTCAGCGGCTGAAAAATGTTGACAGTCAGCTTCATAGTCTTGAAGCGTTTATCAAAAATACTATTGAAAACTACGCCGTCGTAGATTTCGCGTGTGTTCATAGGGTTCATATATTCATCACTCCATTTATTGCTAACTTTTTCACATA
>JAILPC010000106.1 GCA_024690465.1 Ruminococcus sp. | reverse complement strand
TGACGCATATCAGACATAGATTCGCTTGTAATTTATTCATTATCACATCTCCGTTTCATAAACCGATATAATGATATCAGACAATCTTAATGATTATAAAAACATCCATATTAGCTCCATTCCGCTTAATTATTTACAATAAACGAGATTTTAAAGTCAGAATATTTTTGTGCCGTCAAATCGATAAGATACATCGTCCATAAACTTTTTTGAAATAAATAAACCAAGCCCGCCTATCTGACGTTACTCCGCACTGAGCTTAACGTCGGAATCGGGTTTTGCAAGCGGATCATAAGGTGTTCCGCTGTCAATTAATGTGATTTCGGCGTATTCGGGGTTGATATCCGCGCGAATTTCCGCAGTTCCCTTTCCTTCGGGAGCTTGTCGACTTCGGCGGAAACAATAATCGAGCACACCTCAAGCTTTGTCCGACACGTCTCCTATATATTCCATACAAAGCATTGTTAAGTCGTCGAATTGCTCCGCGTCCTTAACAAAATCGTCCACGGCAAAACGCACTTGATTAAGAATATTTTCGGGAGATGCCAAAGAATTCCCGTTCAGCGCAGAAAGCATTCGCTCATTGCCGAACAGTTCGTTTTCCGCGTTGGTCGCCTCAGGAACGCCGTCGGTATACAGAAACAGCTTGGAACCCGGCTCCATCACAATCTCATATTCCCTGTACCTGATTCCGTCCATACCGCCGATAACAAAACCGTGTTTGTCCTTAAACAGCTCAAATTTACCGTTCGCCTTGCACACAATAGGATATTCATGTCCCGCGTTTGCCGCGGTAAGCTTTCCAGTTGACAGCTCAAGTATACCCAACCATACCGTAACGAACATTTCCTCACGGTTGTTTGAACAGATAGCGGCGTTTGTATCCGTCAGAATCTGAGCGGGAGATTTTCCGAGCATAGCGTTGTTGGCGAGAATAATCTTGGACGCCATCATAAACAGCGCCGCTGGAACTCCTTTGCCCGAAACATCCGCCATAACCATACACAGGTGGTCGTCATCAACAAGGAAAAAGTCATAGAAATCCCCTCCGACCTCTTTGGCGGGATCCATTGCAGCGTAGATATCAAAATCCGATCTGTCAGGAAACGCGGGATAGATATTCGGCAGCATATCCGCCTGAATCTTTGTCGCAAGATTAAGCTCCGTGCTGATTCTCTGTTTTTCAGCTGTTATCTGTGTCAGATTTTCGATATATGCCTGTATCTGCTCCTCCATCTGGTCAATGGAATCCGCAAGAACGCCGATTTCATCCTTATTGCGTATGGACTCGGTCAGCTTCTTTTGTGATACAGTGTTTTCGGTCGAAAAACGCGTCGCTTCATCAGAAATCTTCTTCAGAGGACGAAGCAACGTTCGGTGGAGAAACAGACTCTGACCGAGTATTACAATAACGACAAGGATTATAAGTGTGAGAAGTATCTTGTTAATGAAGTTTCCCCGAACTTTTGCAAGAACTTCCATCTGCCTTTGAACACACAAAAGGGCTTTTACATTGCCGTCGCTATCTTTAAGCGGAACTATCATAGTGATGTGGGAATCGGTTTCTATGTAGCCCTTGTCGCGTATTACCAGCTCACGCTCGGCAGTCTTGTCGTAAAGAGCCTTGTATTTCTGCTTGTACTCGTCATTTGTGGTTTCTCTCAAAAATCCAAAATCATATTTTGTGTACTTGCTGTTGTGGTCTATAGTTGAAAAGATGAATTTAATATGGGCGTAGTCCGTGGTATCGGGAATAATAACATAAATGAAGGTAGAGCCCGAGGAATTGCATAGCCTGTCCATATCCTTCCAGACCTTTGTGTACTTTTCGCCTTTTCCCCCGCTGTTGACATATTCGTCCATATCATCGGCTTTGACAAACTGAGCGGCAGTTTTAGCCGTAAGGTAGGCTCCTTCGGAGTACTGCTCAAGAAGAGCCTGTGAAAATGTATTATATCCTATTGTCGATACAATGGCAGAAAACAAAACGAGCAGCAAAACTATGCCCGTTATACTCTTGACAGTAGCGTGTCGTCTGAACTTTTTCATAATCAATACCTAACAGATTAAACAGCTGATTCAACGGTCAATATCTCAGAGAATCCTGTTGTCTCAAAAATCTCTCTGCTGACACTATGAATCGTTATATCTCCTACTTATTTTTTGAGCTTTAAAAACTCGCGCAAGCCTCTGTAATAAGTTAAACCGCAATCCGTTTCATAATCTGCTGAGAGAGCATGATTGCTTAATAATTTTATACAAAAATCAAGAAAACCAGTCATTTTGCAAATCGACCGAGGTTCAATTTATTCGTCCAAAGCTTTCGCTAAAACTCATAAACATTGTACCAGTATTAAGCGCTCTGTGTCAAGAGTTGCGGCGCCTGCCTATGAATATACAAGTTGCATAAATATCGGGTCAAAAATTTGTTAGAAAAAAACGGATATAGTTTTCAATTCTATATGTTAAAATATACTTATAAGTTATATAACAATATTAAGGAGAACGAAAATGAAAAAGTACAAATATCTATCTTTCCTGCTTGTTGTCACTTTTTTGAGCGCGGTTGTATTCAGCGGTAATATTTCCTCATTCGCGGCTCAAAGCGACACGCCCGAATGGGCTGTTGACAACTCTTGGGACAAATCAGCTCATACTCTCACAGGCGCAAACCGCCCCGCTTCCTATGACCTGCGCAATGAGGGCGTTGTAACTCCCGTCAAGCTCCAGAATCCCTGGGGCACCTGCTGGTCATTCGGCGGAATCGCGGCGGCTGAAATTTCGATACTGTCATCTCTCGGGGTTACATACGAACAGACAAATCTCGACTTGTCTGAGAGACACCTCGCCTATTTCGGCAACAGCGCTGTGACTGAATTGGAATCTGACTCTCAGGCGGGAGAAGGCACGTATATCAGAAGCGACGATATAAACCGCGAGTTCACGAGCGGCGACCTCGGCTTGTTCACAACCATCTTCGCTCAAGGCGTAGGTCCTGTGGCTGAGTCTATGTTCCCCTATCGCGGGGCAAACGCTCTCTACGATAGCGCGACAGGCACTTATTCCAAAAATGACGACTGGTCTATCCCGAAAACCGATGAAGAAGGACAACCAAATCGTCTTATTAACGGAGGATTCGTGCTCAAGAACGGCAACGTTCTCCCCGCTTATTGGAACGAAAATATGACGGATTTCTCGACGGGAGCCGAGGCAATCAAACAGGAACTCCTCAACGGACGCGGCGTATCGCTTCAGTATTTCGCCGACCAGTCGGGAACGTACTGCAAATCCGACAGCGAAAACGGCGTTTTGTACGCTCAGTATCAAAATAATAAGGTAAAATCCAACCACGCCGTTTGTATTGTCGGATATGACGACAACTACAAAGCCTCAAACTTCACTCATACAAAGGATTTAAGGGGAAATCAGCTCAAGGGCAGCGATGGCAACGAATTGACTGATGAAGACGCCAAAGCTCTGACAACTCCTCCCGGCGACGGAGCATGGATTGTCAAGAACAGCTGGGGCTCCAATACCGACGCTTGTGTCGACGACCTCGGAAATACCATCAATAACCTCAATTACGGCATCAAAAACTCCGAAGGAGAATACACGGGATACTTCTATCTCTCTTATTACGATCAGACTATAGATACAACAGAGTCAATGGAATTCTCAACCAACCTCGCGGAATACGGGGAATTCATGACTATGCAGTATGACTATATGCCGTCGCTCGCGAAAACGTTCACTCTCACGCCTGATACCGACGTAATGAGCTCAGCCAATGTTTTCACAGCGACGACTCTATGGAGCTCAAAAGTATTTCCACAAGTACATCAGAGGCGAATATGCGCGTAACATTCGCGGTATACAAGCTCAATGACAACGCGAATAATCCGACAGACGGCACAATGCTCTATAGAACCTCCAGGAACTTTGAGTACAGCGGATTTCACCGCTTAGACCTGGATAATACGGTTAAATTCAAACAGGGAGACCGTTTCTCAATCGTTTCTACAACGTCGATTATAAACAACAGCGGTACTCGCGTCTACAACATCTCGGCAAGTCAGAACGTCGACGAAGAAATTGCCGAAACGTTAGGTTTAACATCTTACTGTAAGGCAGTTGTCAACGATGGCGAAAGCTTCCTGTATAGCAACGGATGCTGGAGCGACTGGTCGCAAGAAGTTCAGAACATATGCGAAAAGCCGGAAAACCGCGGTCTCTGCATAGACAACTTCAGCATTAAAGCATACTTAACACCTACCAATGAAGAGGAACCAACAGGTTCTGGAACTATGGCTACAGATATTGCGCTTACCGAGCCTGCAACCGCAGTGCCTGCGACCTTTGAACCCGCTGAACCCGCAACTACTGAGCCCGCAACTACTGAGCCCGCGACTACTGAGCCTGCAGCTACTGAGCCGGAGACAGGCGATACTGTTACGCTATACTTTTCAAATAATAAATTCTGGGATTCCGTCAACGTTTATATGTGGAAAGAGAGCGGCGGCGAGGCAGCTGAATGGCCCGGTGCTGCGGCTACATATGTCGAAGACAACGATTACGGTGAGAGCGTCTACAGCGCAACTGTTGATACCGCCGTTTATGATTATGTAATCTTCAACGGCTCCGGCGGTCAGACCATTTCCATAGACGTTAACGAAGCGGCTGCGGAAGGATGCGGTATCTACTGTCTCGATACAACAGACGATCAAGGTCACTATCATGTCGGCTTCTATGAATATACTCCCGTTGAACCTCCCTCTTCCACCTACATCACCAAGAACGGCACAGAGATCGACCTCAACGGAACAATACCACGCGGAGAAAACGATACGTATTATTACGAACTGGGCAATGTATTAAGGAATTTCCAAATTCTCGGTGTTCAAAAGAAAACAGACGCCTCCGATACAAACAGATCAGTCCGTTATGTCGCTGTTCTCAACGACGAGGTGCTCAAGGACGCTTACGATTACGGCTTCATCTCAGTAACGGGCGACAACCTCGCCTCAGCAAGAGCCAATATGGACGGTGTAACCCTCTCGAATGCTAAAAATATATTCAGCTGGAAGAATACCGACAACGCCATAAACGGCAGTTACGGCGTGCACAACTCTGACACAAAATACAAGTACGTCACCTTCGGCATCAATAACCTCGGCGATTACGGTGTAGCTGTTAAGTTTTACGTTAAGGATAACAAAGGAAACGTATACTACGCTGATTACACCAACAAAAACAACGAAACCTACAACAACTGCTCGGCAGACTGGACGTCATTAATGTTAGGAGATGGAATATTTATCTCCCACGAGCTTTAGAAGATTGACTAAAAACAGACAGGTTTTGTACATCTTTGTTGAAAATCAAAACCGCGTATTTCATTATCTATTCTGTATCAAATCTTCAATTTTTCAAGAGAAAACAGAACATAATTCAAGTAAATTTACCACAGATATAGTTTTCGGGGCTACCGCTTATTGCGATAGCCCCGTTTTTTATATTATTAAAATTATATTACTTCAACTTTCAGCTTAAGCGTTACTCCGTTGACTTTGAGCTTCAGGGTTGAAGTGCCTTTTTTCAAGCCTTTTATCTTCAGCTTGGTTGCAGTCTTTGGGGAGATAATCTTTGCTTTTTTGTTTTTAATATATACATTATTAATTTTCGACGCCTTGCCTATAATCTTGACCTTAACGGTCTCACCTTGCTTGACTGTCACACTCTTTTTGCCGAGCTTGGGAGACGTCGTAACATTTACCTTACAGGTCAGCTTACTGCCATTATATAGCAGCGCGGTAATTGTCGCCTTGCCCTTCTTCAGAGCCGTAATCTTGCCCTTTGAGCTTACGCGCGCAATTGCCTTTTTGGAAGTCGTCCACTTCTTCACTTTGGCGTTGCTGACCTTAAGCGTTAGCGTCTTGCCCGCTTTGAGCTTTGCGGAAGTCTTACTGAGCTTTGGCGCGGACACAGTCGGCGCAGTCGTTTCGGTCGCTTCAGTCGGATTGGTTACCTCAGTCGGGTTTGTCACTTCAGTCGGATTGGTTACCTCAGTCGGGTTTGTCACTTCAGTCGGCTGGGTTGTCTCAGTCTCGCTCTTTACGGTAAAGGTAAACATCAGAGGCGTGCTGTCCTGATATCCGTCCAGTATCGCGTAAGCGGCGATAACCGTGTCCTCGTTAATCGTAATAGGTCCTGTGTAGAGAGTTCTGGCGGGATTGTCGAGATGGCAGGGACAGGTCATATCGAGCGTGTAGTAAATTACCGCGTCGGGGTTGGAGTTTGACAGGGTTACCGTTGTTCCCTTCTTGACGACAGTTCCCGATGCTATTGATGCGGTAACCTTTTCGAGCTGCGGCTTTTGTTCGGGTTCACTTTCCTTGTATGTACATATTACATTAGTTGAAGCAGAAACATCGGTACCGTCAAGCTTATAGTAAACAGTAGCTTCGCCCGGAAGCTGTGCGGTGAGTTCAATCTCCGCTTCGCCGTTCTTGTCGGTTACTACGCTCTCGCTGTCCGAGGTAAGGACAGAGCCGTTCGCAATTTTGATGTTTACTGTTTTGCCTGCGGCAGCCTGCGCGGGAGCAAGACTGATTTTTACCTTTTTGGAAGCGCTGTAATCCACGCTGATTTCGCTGTCTGCGTTAATCTTTGTAACCTTGCTTTCTACAGAGTAATTGCCTACAAACTTGTCTTTTATAGCGTTATTAGCGTAGTTGTAAACGCCGTCAACCGTTACATCCACATCACCGCTCAGCACAGCGCTGTCGGGAACAAATCTGAACTTGGACGCGTACATTACGCCGCTGTTTTTAAATGATACTTCATCATTAACAGACACAACAGCGCCGTCGACTGTATTGCCGTTAACACTGACAGTGACTGTGTCGGAATCAACCGTGTCAATCTTCATATACTGGCTGAAAGTAATATCAATTGAATCGGAATAAGCTTTTACTCCGCTGACCTCGGGAGCCTTGTAGGACGTCATACAGACGTTGACATCACACTGCGGCGGCGGAACAGGCAGCCAGTCGCTGTAGTAGGTTTCGTAGCCGTCTTTTTCGTACTTAACCATCCACCAGCCTTCGGGTACATACCACTGATATGTTCCGTTTGCGTCGGTGTACAGCGGATTCTTCTGACCGTATTCGCTCGCGTCCCAGACTTCGGCGTCTCTGCCGTCCTCGTATTCGCTGTAGAACAGCGTAGTCTTGACTCCCTCGAGTCTGTTGCCGCTGACAGCTTCGCAGACATAGCCCGAAGGATCTATATACGGTACAATCTCCCTTTTAAACTCTCTGCGTTTCCGCCATGTCGCGGGCTCAGTATGCGCAGTGGCTTTGGGCTTGGTCGCGGTCGGATTGGTTGCAGTTGAATCCGTTTCGGTTGGATCCGTTTCGGTTGGATCCGTTTCTGTGGATTCGGTTTCGGTAGTACACTCGGGGCTTTTGAGTTTTTCCTTCAGTTTATCAATTTGTACCCAGATGTTTTTGGCTCCTTCAGTAATTTTGGGCTTGTAGTACTCGCTGATTGCGGTACCCGTTATCGCAAGACCTGCCGTAATAAGTCCCGGCAGAATTGAAACAACTAAACCTGCGCCGTCAAAAAGTCCTGTAAGACCTGTAGCTACCGTAATAATACTGCCCAGAATTGACTCAAGCTGACATTTCAACGCGAATTTGAATTTTTTGAGCTTAGCCTGCTGTTTATCCAAATCCGACTTGATACTGTCAAGCATAGACTTAGCGCATCTTTGCGCGTCTTCTGACATTGAATATGCCTCATATGTATAAACTAATGAATCGTATTCCGCGCTCATTTTATTGTAAGCGTTGACGTCTTCCATATATGCTTTTGACGAATACCAGATGCCGATTCCCGCAACAATATTCGCGAGTCTTCTCACCATAAATTTCGCCGTGGTGTTAACCCATCCGGGGTACTCCAGATAATCCATTACAGCATAAAGCTTATTGGAAAGGTCTTTAAACACACCCGCATAATCGGCAATACTTAATATCAGATTCTTTATCTCGGAATCTATAGTATCCGACAAAGCGTCCGAGGCTGCGCTCAGATCGCTTGACGCTGAAGTAGAGCTGGAAGCTTTCCCATTCTCGGCAGTCTGGATGTAGTTTGCTACAAAGCTGTGGTCGGTAAGATTCGCGAGAATTGTCTTTGACTCGTCGCTGTAATAGAACAGATTATCTTCACCGTACGAAGCAACTCTCTCGTAACCCTCGCTGTATAAGTCGGCGGAAGTTTTGCTGTTGTCTATCCAGGTTTTTATAGTGCCGAGAGTGCCGTCACCGTTATTTACTGTGACCGAATTATCGTTCTGGTTTACAACAGGACTGTTTGCGTGAAGCAGAGAGGTGTCAATATTACACTTAGCGAATGCATCCTCAAGATGCTCTAAATCTTCATCAGTAAGCTCGTTGAGCAGAGCATTGTATTCTTTTATATCGTCGGCAAGATTGTCCAAGCCTTCCTGCTCGCTGTTTTGTTTGTCTTTGATGTAATCGTAATCAATACCCTCGGACTCCAAAAACTCATAGCCGACAGTAAAGCTTCGGGGTAAATCGTTGATATCGAATTTTTCAGAAGCCGCGAAAACATTGCCGCTGACACGATGCAAAGGAATATAGGTATCCAGAGAATTGCTTGTTGAAACCTGAACATACGCGCTTTCAATAACCGACGCATCTCCCGAGAACTCCACAGAGAACGTAAAGCTCGGATTAGGATTTGATGTATCATAAACGGTGTATTGTCCCGAAAAGTCTCCGAATCTGTTGAAAACGGTCTGAGTTTGGATTGCCTTGGATGAAACCTCAATCTTATTTACCGTTACAGCGTCGCTTTTATACTCAACATCGTAGGTTTTTGAACGATAGGTTTTACCGTCCGGAGATTCAACCTCAAAGTAAATGCCATGGTATGTATGGTGGAAGGTTTTTTCGAGCTTGACAGGAGCTGAGAATTTGCCCATCTGATTGGCTGTTACGACGCTTGCGAGCTTTCCGTCCGCGTAAACACTCACCTTTGAAGCTCTTTTCACTGTACCCGAAACACTGAACTCCGTATCGGAAACAAGCGATTCTACGTTAAAGTCCTCTTTAATTGAAACCGTTGTTGAACCAAACTGCTGTGAGGCGGTTTGTCCGTTATCGTTAAGCACAACCGTTCCTTTAATG
>JAILPC010000139.1 GCA_024690465.1 Ruminococcus sp. | reverse complement strand
GCTACGGTAAAAGGCTCCAAGCCTGTGTATTTGCTTGATATTAACGGCAAAAACGCGGCGTTCTATTTATCGGCTATAGCAGGCTGTCTGGCAGGAAATGCCATAATAGAAATCAGTTGGCAGACGGGAATCAAAAACCTGATTATTTTCGGTTCCGCCGGTTCTCTGGACAACGAAGCGACCGAAGACAAATACGTTATACCGACACAGGCGTATCGCGACGAAGGAATGTCATATCATTACGCTCCGCCGTCTGATTTTATTGTTGTCAAAAACAGCGGCAAGCTCGCCGATATTTTTGAAAAATTAAAGCTTCCGTATGTTCAGGGAAGAATTTGGACGACCGACGCTCCCTACAGAGAAACAAAAACCGCCCTTGCCGAAAGAAAAAAGGACGGTTGTATAGCTGTTGAAATGGAGGTTGCGGGCGTTCAGGCGGTTTGTGATTTTTACGGCATAGAGCTATACAGCTTTCTTATGACGGGGGATGTTCTCGATTCCGACGAGTACAAGCCCGAAGGCTTGGATTATGCCAATCATTCCCGAGATAAGTTCTTTACGGCGCTTAAAATATGGGATTGCATATAGTTGTAAATACAGCAATTCTTCATACCGATATAAGAAAGATTGTTAGTAACAATGTAAGTTGGTTTGCCTTTATATTCCGATTATAAATGCTTGCGATAAAGTGTAAGAAGTATCATAGACAACACCGCCAAGTGGGATAATCTCTTGCTTGGCGGCGTTTTCTATTGCCATATTTTCAGTTTCGTGGTAGAATTGATTTGAGCTGAAAACGGTTTTGTATCGGAAGGAACGGCTATGAAGATTCTTATCACAGGCGGAACAACATTTATAACCGCAAGCCGTATATGGAATATATTGATAATGATTTGGTGAAGAAATGACCGAAAAACAATTTGCGTTGAAGCGGGAGGTTGCGCCATGAAATTTGATTTTACAATTATTATGGATCGCAGAGGGAAGGACGCCCTTGCGGTTGACGCGATAGGCGCGGGCGTAGATTGGGCTGTTGTTCCCACAAAACCTAAGGATGGCTTTTCGGTGATCCCTATGTGGGTAGCGGATATGAATTTTGCGACCGTGCCGACTATCCCGCAGGCAATCATCAAAAGAGCCGAGCACCCTGCTTACGGTTATTATCTGCCGACAGACGAATACTTTGATTCGATCATCCGTTGGCACAAGGAACGCAACGGCGTAAGCGGATTAACAAGAGAGAGTATCGGTTACGAGAACGGTGTTCTCGGATGCGTCAGTACGGCAATTCAGGCATTTACAGCGCCCGGCGAAAAGATACTGTTGCATAGCCCGACATATATCGGCTTTACTCACGTCTTGGAAAACACAGGCAGAGTCGCCGAGCTAAGTCCTCTTAAAAAGGACGGAAACGGCGTATGGCAAATGGATTACGAGGATATGGACAGTAGGATACGAAAGAACAATATCCACCTTGTCATCCTTTGCAGTCCGCACAATCCCTGTGGCAGAGCATGGGAGTGCGAAGAGCTTGAAAAGGCTATGGGAATCTTCAAAGCCAATCAATGTATCGTTATCTCCGATGAAATCTGGTCGGATATCCTGCTCAACGGCAATAAGCATATTCCGACGCAAAGTATCTCCGAGGACGCGAAGAACCGCACGATCGCGGTTTACGCGCCGAGCAAGACATTTAATCTTGCGGGACTTATCGGAAGTTATCATATTATTTACGACAAGTATCTGCGCGACAGAATGAACAGGCAGTCGGATATGACGCATTACAATTCAATGAATGTCTTGTCCATGCACGCGCTTATCGGAGCGTATAAGGACGAAGGACATCAGTGGGTAGACGAGCTGTGTCAGGTGCTTTCCGAAAACATCAACTACGCCTGCGATATAATCCAAAACGAATTTGATGGAATCGAGGTAAGCAAGCCCGAGGGTACATATATGCTGTTCCTTCATTGTGAGGAATATTGTAAAAAACGTGATATGACTATTGACGAGCTGATTCAAAAGGGCTGGGATGTCGGCGTATCGTGGCAACAAGGCGCGCCCTTCCATGATACTTGGGGAATCCGTATGAATCTTGCACTCCCGCATTCGCTTGTGATTGAGGCGTTTGACAGATTAAAGAGATATGTATTTGCACATTGAATTATTTGAGTGATGAATATGAACGGAACAGTTGAACTTAAAACAGAGCGTCTTGTTTTGCGTCGGCATACAGCCGATGACGCGGAGAAGCTTTATGAGCGTTTCGGCAAGGACGACAGAATGCACAAATATATAGGCAGGAATCCTTATGCAACGCTAAAAAGAGCAAAATTTACCGTCGAAAGCTTCCTCAATAGTTATAACGATGACGAGTTTTACGGTTGGGCTATTGAATATGAAAACGAGCTTATAGGAACAATCGGAGCTTATGATAGCGCGGATAATAGGGAGTTTATTGACATCGGTGTGAGCATTGCAAGTAAGTATTGGGGCAAAGGTTTCGCAACAGAAGCGGTCAAAGCTGTAACTGGGTATTTAAAAACCACAGGCTACAACACAATCAAAGCGTGGTGTGCTTCCGACAATATCGGATCACGCAAAGTTTTGGAGAAAAGCGGATATGTCCTGAAATCAACCGATAAAAACGCGCTCGATATTGACGGAAGAATTTATGATAGAATGGATTTTGAATACAAGGAAGAATTAGATGAATAAGAGAGAATTGCAAAAGAACATTGCTGAAACATACAATACAGATCCCGACTTTCCGTGGGAGAGTAACCCGACCTTTGCGGTTTACCGACACCGAAGCAACAGAAAGTGGTTTGCTCTGGTGATGGATATTCCAAAATCAAAGCTGGGCTTGCGCGAGGACGGCGATATCGATATTGTAAATCTGAAATGCGAGCCTGCGCTGATAGGCTCGCTCAGATTAGAAAAAGGCTTCTTTCCGGCTTATCATATGAGCAAGGATAAATGGATTTCTGTTGCATTGGACGGCAGCGTGGATGATGAGCAGCTTTTGTTTCTGCTCGATATGAGTTTTGAGCTTACCGACGTTAAGATAAAGAAAAAGGACAGAAAAACAGAGCATGAATAGCTTGTGTGAAAACAGCCTCTCGTAGTGAGAGGCTGTAATTATTTAAAATACGTTATCCTGAGGTGTGGGAAAAATCGATTGGAACCACTAGTGTTTAAGCCGTTTCAAAAAATGAGTCGCTAAACAAAGATAAGGGATTTTTATTGAATGGGCTTACAAACATCTACCCAGGATTCAAAAGCTGAGTATTTTTCAAGCTCGGGTATAGTTATTTCTAATTGTACCAGCCAATAATATATTATACTTATAGAATGAATAGTAGAATAACAATCGAAAATTATATTGAATAAAATTTAAAAATATTATAGAATGATATTGAAAAATTTTGTAGAATGATTTATACTGGTATCAGAAAGGATAGTTTATTATGAGTATAGCTGACAAATCAAAATATAAAGCAAGGGTTATTGATGCCCAGGTAGAAAAATACTTGAATACAGTAGGAGCTGTGTGCATTGAAGGACCTAAATGGTGCGGTAAAACATGGACTTCTTCTTATCACAGTAAAAGTGAATTTTTGATAGGAGATCCATCCAACAATTTTCAAAATCGGCAATTAGCCGAAATAGCGCCTTCAACTGTTTTAGAAGGCGAAACACCCAGACTTATTGATGAATGGCAAGAGGTCCCGCCTATTTGGGATGCGGTGCGTTATGCCGTAGATCAAAGAGCAAAAAAATCTCAATTTATTTTAACGGGTTCATCTACACCAAAGAGAAAAGGAATACTTCATAGCGGAGCCGGCAGAATAAGTAAACTGCGTATGCGAACAATGTCGCTCTACGAGTCAGGCGATTCTGCTGGACAGGTGTCTTTGGAGAGTTTATGTAACGGAGAGATTAAGCCTGCTATCTGCGGTGAAGTAGATATAAGACAACTAATATATTATGTTGTTCGCGGCGGTTGGCCCGGGAATATAGGAGTTGAAAGAGAGAATGCCCAAATTCTTCCTGAATCATATATTAACGCAATTCTCGATGATGATATTCAAAGGCTTGACAACATAAAATATGATAAGCAAAAAATGAGATTGCTGCTTAAATCTTTGGCAAGAAACGAGAGCACGACTGCGACAAAAAGTCGTCTCTTAAAAGATATTAAAGACACTGATGACGAGACGCTTGACAGAGTTACGGTAACAACCTATCTTAATGCATTTGAAAGGCTTTTTCTTATCGACAATCAACCGCCTTTTTCGGAAAATATTCGTTCGTCCGTGAGAGTAAAACAAGCAGAAAAAAGACATTTTTGTGATCCCACGCTTGCTTGTGTTTTGTTGAAAGCGAGCCAGGAAAGATTACTTAACGATTTAAACACTTTCGGATTTTTGTTTGAAGCAATGTGCGAAAGGGATTTAAAAATATACGCTGAATCTTTTGGTGCTAAAGTATATCATTATCAGGATTATCAAAACAGAGAAATTGATGCCGTTGTTGAATTAAATGACGGCAGTTGGTGCGCCTTTGAAATAAAACTCGGCGCCAATCAGATTGATGAAGCAGCAGATAATCTTATAAAGATAAGAGACGAAATAAAAGAAGATCCTAAGGGAATTCCGCCTAAGAGTTTATGCGTAATTTGCGGAATGTCCAACGCAGCCTATCAGCGTCCCGATGGTGTTTTTGTTGTTCCTATAACAGCACTAAAGCCATAGGAAAAGGATAGCCTAAACCGCAAAAAATTAAGTTATGGGGGCATAATTTGTAAAAAAACATAATTATACCCCCCATAATATGCCGCTTTGGATATTGGCGTATGTGATTGTCATTCATATGCTCTGTTTTATCCAGCGTTTATCATTCTAATATCAACACTCTGCAAAGTTCCTTTTATTATTAAATATATTGTTATATATTTAATAATAAAATAGGGGTATTTTCTGCTGTACTGCGCTGTACTTTCCGCTTTGCTGAGGCTGCTGTTTATATGCTGTACTGAAAAATCTGATATATTTACTATATGGTTTTTCGGCAGAAAATAGGCGAAATTTTGCTGTTATTTGCTGTAAATTCAGGGTTATTAAAACAACAAAAATCAACGCCCAGAGTTTAAGCCGTTGACGCTGATTTCCACACGATTAATACTTAAAAAACAAAGCTCCTGAAATATTGTTTTCAGGAGTGATTTTTTTGCTTATTCGGTTTTGCTGGTATTTTGATGCTCTATTGAAATCTTTTCGATTTTTTGTTCTCTTTAAAGAAAAATAATTCTACAAAAGAATTTTGAAGTTTTGGGAAATTTGGCTTGAATTGGGGGTTCTGATTTCTGAAAAACGGCAAAAAAATAAGCAAACGATTAGTCGTTTGCATTTGGAGACCGCTGCTCTACCAACTGAGCTATACCCCTAAGTATTTAATTGCTGCAAGCCTTTCAGCCTGCAAGAGGTATAATACCATACATAACCCCCAAAAGTCAAGATTTTTCGGAAAATAGCGCCCCTTTTTTCAATTATGCTGAGTTTATGGCTGCTTTACTCCCGTTCCCAGGTCTTTTTGAGATGAATTAGCGCCCGTTTCATCTCATTTTAGCCCAAAATTAAACCTACATAACCACTGCTCATACACCCTTTAGGGGGCGGGATTTTCCCGCTCTTTTTCTTTTCGCTGCAATCGGGCTGTGAGATAAATTAAATTCGTTTGTTTATGCTTTGCGTTATCGTTTCTGAAAAAATCATTTCACATTTTGTTAATGAAAAATACAATGTAAAGATGATTGATTTTATGGTAGTGTTTATGATAACATGCTCTGTGGGGAAGCTGCGGAGCTGAATGTGAATTCTGTTCGGGCTGCGTCAACCGCGGCGGGAGAATCGAGACTATGTATCAGCCGTTTATCGACGGTGAAAGGGAAATAGCTGAGATAAAAGCGGAGTCCACCGATCCGTTTGTGAAATAACATAACCGATAACTCCCTGATTTTAACTGCGTTTCCAATAATTTTGCATTGAAAATCCGCTGAAACCGCGGTAGCATAAAAATGCGGAAACGCTAATATTATGAAGGGAGTTTTGTTATGAAACGATTCTCAAAGATTTTATCCATAGGACTTTCGGCTTTGATGCTTTTATCGGGTTCAAGTGTATTGGCAGGCGCGGCAACTTCTAAGAATATCGTAAAGTTTGTCAGCTGTTCTGACAGTAATTGCAAAACTGTTCAGAATATATTAAAGCAGCTGAAAAATTGCAAAACCTGTGATTTGACCAGCCTGATAAAATCAGGCGGCTATTGTCCCGACGGTAACTGTTCTACAAAAATGCCTGTAAAAAAGGCAGCAAAGCAGACTTCAAAGTCAACAACTGTAAAGCCGAAAGCGTCTGAGTTTAATGATGAGTATGAGGCGGAAGTCATCCGTCTTGTGAACGCCGAAAGAGCAAAAAACGGACTCTCCGCTTTGAGTAAAGACAGCGGCGCGGTGAATGTTGCGCGCGTAAGGGCAAAGGAGATAGCTACATCATTCTCGCACACAAGACCTGACGGACGTTCCTGCTTTACGGCGGCTTCGGATTTGGGTGTTGCCTACAAAACAGCAGGCGAAAACATCGCCTACGGTTACGCGACGCCCGCTCAGGTTGTGAACGGCTGGATGAATTCCGAAGGTCACAGTAAGAATATTCTGTCCGCGTCATACAGTAAAATCGGTGTCGGCTGTTATTCCTCAAACGGCGTATTATATTGGTCTCAGTTCTTTATCGGGTGAGAAATCCAAAGCAATTAAAAAGCATTATAACAGAAAAACTCCGTTTGGTTTAAAATCCAAGCGGAGTTTTTTGTGGACAATCATACTGTTTCCTGTTATGATAAGAGCAGGACGAGATAAAGGCGGTAAAAATATGTTCAGAGAAATGCGACGCTTCAAGCAGCGGATCAGCGATGAAGAGTGTATTCAGATTATGAAGGAACAGCCTAGGGGCGTTCTTTTAATGATCGGCGATAACGGTTATCCTTACGGTATTTGTCATGGAGAATAACTATACTATTCGATTAGAGGAAAAAGAGAATTACAGAGCGGTAGAATACCTCGTCCGCGAATCATTCTGGAACGTGTACCGTCCCGGCTGCAGTGAGCATTATGTGATTCATACGCTACGCGATGACCCCGAGTTTGTCAAAGAGCTGGATTTCGTAATGGAAAAGGACGGCAAAATAATCGGTCAGAATATGTTTATGCGTACCGTTATCGAAGCTGACGACGGCAGAACTGTTCCCGTGCTGACAATGGGTCCGATTTGTATTACTCCCGAACTGAAACGTAAGGGTTATGGCAAAATATTGTTGGACTATTCTATGCAAAAAGCCGCGGAGCTCGGCTTCGGCGCGGTTTTGTTTGAGGGGAATATCGACTTCTACGGCAAAAGCGGCTTTGATTACGCGAGCAAGTTTGATATACGTTATCACGATCTGCCCGAGGACGCTGATTCGTCGTTCTTCCTGTGCAAGGAACTGATTTCAGGGTATCTTGACGATGTCAGCGGAGTATATCAGACTCCGCAGGGCTATTATGTAGACGATGCCGATGTTGAGAAGTTTGACAAAGACTTTCCGTATAAAGAAAAGAAAAAACTGCCCGGGCAGATATTCTGAATCGGGGCGGCGTACACGGATTATAGAACGCTGAGTCGAATAGATAATTGAAGAGTTTGACAAATTACTTCTGATACAAGGAGAAATGTGATGGAATACGGGTATTCTATCCTGATGGGAATTTTTTCGTGCGCGCTGTTACTCTATGCCGGGCTGATGGCGCTTTTTAAGGATTACAAAATGATTCCGATTAGGGCAAGACAATCTGTAAAACCGAAAAATGAGAAAGAATATATGACGCAGCTTGCAAAAGTAGTTGCTCTTGTTGCTTGCGCGCCCGCGCTGAGTGCCATAGCGGGGCTATGGAATATGATAGCGGCTTTGGTTGTTTTGATTGCAGCAGGTATATTATTAATCTGGCTCGGAACAAAACTTGTCAGGTAACTGAAACGGAGTAACAAAACATGAAACTGATACAATGTAATGAAAGCCATCTGCAGGGAGTAACAGACTTTTATCATAAAGTTATTGCATTTCTGGAGACACATATCAACTATCCGTTATGGTCATCGGAGCATCCGAGCGACGAGAGCATCGAGGAAGCTGTAAGACGTGGTGAACAGTACGTCTGTATGGAAGACGGCGAAATCATCGGAGCAGTCCTGCTGAGCGAATACCCGGACGGAGATTATGACGCGGGGAATTGGAGCAGGGATCTGAGAGAGGGTGAATACCTGTCCGTTCACGTATTGGCTGTGAGTTCCGACTGCTATCAAAGCGGCGTCGGCAGCTTTATGGTCGGCGAGTGTATCGCGATAGCCCGTTCAAGGGGATACAAGGCTGTCAGATTGGATATCGTACCGACAAATACGCCTGCCGAACGGCTTTATAAAAAGAACGGATTCGTTTACGTGGGAACGGTCGATCTGAACAGACCGACTGCCCCGATCCCTCTGTTTGATTTATATGAAATAAATATTGATTAACAGTAATTTTACTTAAATCGGAAAAAAGTGAGATATTTACATGAATAATGATTTTAAAACAGGATTGATACTTGAGGGCGGAGCTATGCGCGGTATGTTCACTTGCGGTGTAATTGACGTTCTTATGGAAAACAATATAACATTTGACGGAGCGGCAGGTATTTCGGCGGGCGCAGCTTTCGGCTGCAATTATAAGTCAAAGCAAATCGGCAGACCGATTCGATATAACAAAAAATATTGTAAGGATCCCAGATATTGCGGCATTCGTTCGCTTCTGAAAACAGGGGATTTGTACGGTGCGGATTTTTGTTATAGGGAGATTCCCGATTCTCTTGATCCGTTTGACAGAGAAACATTCCGAGACAATCCTATGGAGTTTTTTATCGGAGCGACAAATGTAGAAACAGGCAAATGCGTTTATCATAAATGTACGGACGGCGGCGAAAAAGATATAAAATGGATGCAGGCGTCCGCTTCAATGCCGCTGGTATCAAAGCCTGTAAAAATTGACGGATACACGCTGCTTGACGGTGGTATTACGGACTCTGTCCCGTACAGTTTTATGGAACAGAAAGGTTATAACCGTAATTTGATTGTTCTGACACAACCCGAGGGATACAGAAAAAAGAAAAGCAAGGTGTTTCCGCTCATAAAGCTGATGCTTCATAAGTACCCTGTTGTGGCTGAGGCTATGGCTAAGCGATATGAAATGTATAACCGCCAGATGGAAGAAATAACGGAGAGAGAAGAAAAGGGTATTTCTTATGTTATAAGACCGCCGAGAGCGCTTGATATCAGCCGAACGGAAAACAATCCCGACGAATTGGAAAGAGTTTATCAGACAGGTCGAAAAGAAGCGATAAACGCGCTTCCAAAGTTAAAACAATTCTTGGACACAACAGCCTTTCACATCTCATGAGAGTGTGCATTTGGTTAAAAAATATGGATTTTTCGTGTACGATATAATATATAGGAAAAGCAATAGTGTTTTGTTGACAGCCTTTTGTAAATATAATAAAATAAAATCGGAAAAGGTACTTTTGCTTTCTTCCCTGCTCTCGAAAGCGTTGGTTTCGGCATACATT
>JAILPC010000090.1 GCA_024690465.1 Ruminococcus sp. | reverse complement strand
ACACGTTCTGGATTTACCTTTGGACAAGAGTAATCAGCGAAGCGATAAAATTTGTCCCGTCTGTTCTGCTCATTCTCGCGGTAGGCAAAGCTGTCGGAAAAATAAAACTGAAAAACTGAAAAAACGGGCTCGAAAGAGTCCGTTTTTTTATATACAAGGTTTGTTTAAATCAAGATACTTGAGGTCGTGGCTGAGAACGCGTTCGCTCTCGGGCGGCGGCGTCATATAGTCCTTGCCGAAAGCGAGCTTCAGATAACCGTCATAGCCGTTCATAGCCTTGAACTTTTCTCCCTCAAACTCAACCTCCACCGAGTTCTTAAAGAACTCCTTGGGGTATTCGTTCTTCATAATGCGCGGTCCCGCGCACAGCTCGCAGATGAGCTCGCAGTCGTCGAGAGAATAGCTCGTCATACGCTTTTCGGCATATTTCCAAATCTTTTTGCGCGTCTTATATTTTCTGAAGATGCCGAGAAGTATTTTGCTGCCGAGTGTCATAATTCCGCCGTGTTTCTCAGGGATTGTCTGAGCTCTGAACAGCGAGTAGATTATGCACCAGAAATACTGTAAGTACTTTTGGCTTTTTTTGCTGGGGCGCGCGTCAATGGGAAAGATGTCAAACGCCACTCCGTGAGGGATATTCAAATCCTGCTGATAGTTCTTTATGAGCGTCGCGCTTGTATCGACAAGTGTCGCGAACGAGTTGCGCGTAAAAGTTTCGTCTGTTTCGTTGAGCAGAAGAAAACGCTTTGACGGGTTTTCCTCAAGATATGTTTTTATAAAGACCTCATAGTCTCCGCGCGGCATAAACACATCGGCGTCGTCGTCCCACGGAATGAATTTGCCGTATCTCAGCGCGCCGATAAGACATCCTCCGCACAGGTAGTACGTGATGCCGTGTTTGTCGCAGAAATCGGCAAAGTATCTTAAAATGCCGAGTTCTTTAAGTTGTAACTCTCTGAGCTCGTTGTCGCTCAGCTTGATTACTTCTGACATAAAAACTCCGTGTTATTCTTCTTCCGGTTCTTTTTGTTTCTTTAGCTTCTTTTTCCAGAACGGTATCTGGAATATTCCGACAATCGTTCCGAAGCCGTAAGCGAGGTGCATAAGCGGGAATAAGAGCGGCAGGAGGAAGAAGTGCGGTCTGATATCTCTCATAGTAAAGCAGCTTACCGTATTTACAAAGTCAAACATCGAGTAAAGCAGAAGCAGGATTTCTAGCAAAAGCGGAAAACCGAGCAAAGCAATTACCGAAGTGATCATCAGAGCCGATACAAAGAGGAAAGGCACAAAGTGATAATACGACAGGCACTTCGGAGCAACCGAAAGCGTAAGACCTATCCATCTTCCGTTGCCGAACTTCTGTTTAATCATACCTTTGAGATTGCTTCTCGTGTGCTGATATGAAATAATCTCGGGATTAAAGCAGAGCTTAAAGCCCGCTTTTTTTATTCTGTAGTGAATTTCGTTGTCCTCTGTACGCGCGAGGCACTCGTTGAACGGTCCGACCTTATCAAAAACTCTTCTGCGGTAAGCGCCGTGAAACAGAGAATTTACATATGTTTTACCCTGCTGACGTCTGTACGGAGCTATCGAGCTGCCGAACATTGATGTCTCAACTAGGTTGAGGGTTTCTTTCCACGGTGTTCTTTCGTCGATGATATTAGGTCTGAAGCCGCCGCAGATATTCTCGCCGCCCAGCAGAGTTTTTATATTCTTTTCAATGAAATCCGAAGGGATAGAGGCGTGCGCGTCAATCCTTACCACAGCGTCACCGTTGTAGTTTTTGAGCACTACATTCCAGCCGCAGGGCTGGGTGCGCTTGGGATTTGAGAGCACCTGTACACCGAAAAAATCATCCTGGTTATTCTTCTTGAAGGTCTCCATGATAACCTTTGTGTTGTCGGTGGAATTGCTGTCAACCAAAATAACCTCGATTTTTTTGTGGTCATAGGTCTGCTTGCAGATATCCTTAAGCAGAGAGCCCATCGAATTTTTTTCGTTATAGGCTATAACTCCGACTGTAATAATCATACTGTTTTACCTTCCTTGTATAGATTAATAAGCCATTTTGAGGTTGTTCCGAGCGATGTTGTGAAATAGGGGATAACATACAGTCCCGGGAGAACAAAAAAGCAGGATAATATCCAGAATATGAACGAGAAAACGAGCTTGTAATAATCGTTCAGATGGTTTTTTGAAATCGTTCTTGCTATGTCAAAAACATTCGCTTCGGGATTGTCAACATATACGAACTCGTCGACAAACAGCCTTATGGAAAAATAAAGCGTGATGACGATACCTAAGCATATCAGAATAATACCGATTATGTCAAATATCTCTGTGTTTTTTCCTTTCGGCACAATAAAGCTTTCAACTGCCTTAAAAGCGAGATAAGGCAAAAATCCTATTAACGTATAAAGCAATTTTTTCAGTGCGATAACGATATTGAACTGCAAAGTTTTGAAATACATTTTAATTCCCGAAACGAAATAAAACATATCTCTCAGCCCGTCGCTTCTGCCGTCTGCAATGTTGTAGCACAGCTTAAAATATCCGTTTTTAAAAGGAGATATCGCGAAAGTGAGCAGAAAAACAGAGCAGATTATAATGATAAGCTCAATTTCGTGTCCGCTTTGAATTTTTTCGTCGGATAGCACGCCTGTCCATGTGCAAAGCGCCTCAAAGAGTATTTCCAGAAGGTATATCAGGGCAAGCAGAACAAATAATCCCGCAACAGGAGCAGTCCAGTTGCCCTTGAGAGATTCTTTTGTCTGTGAACGGATTATCTTTTCTGTTCTCATTTACCTGTCTCCCCAAAATCCCATGTGTACATTTTGTACATCGCCTGCAGACAGATCTGCGCGTGTTTAAAGAATTTTTCCTCGTCAACGCTTTCGTCAGCATTGTGCATATTTACGTTGTCGTCCTTGAACGCGGGACCGAACGCAACGCCCTTTCCGCCGAGCATACGCGCGTAAGTGCCTCCGCCTGTAGCGTAAAGCTCGGGCTTTTCTCCCATAATGTCCTCATACGCTTCTGAGAGAAGCTCGATAACCGGGCTCTCCTTGGAAAGATACAGAGGAGGGGCGTGGTGAATAATTTCAACCTTGAGCTCGTTTATTGCAGCGCTTTTTTCTACCTGCTTGAGTATTTTTTCTCCGTTCATCGTGACGGGATAACGGATATCAAGCGTCAGATAAGCCTTGCTGTCGTTAAGACGGATTTTGCTCAGATTGCAGCTCAAATCGCCCGATACGAAATCTCTCATCCTCAGTCCGAGAGAAGTTCCGTCGGTTTCGTCGCGCAGAGCAAAGCCTATGAAGCTGCACAGGCTTCCGACTTCGTCGTCGCCGAGCTCGCCGTTGAGCAGTTCCATAAGCGCCTGAGCGGCGTTGAAGCCTTTTTCGGGTTCGCACGCGTGAGCGGCTTTGCCAAAGCTCTCGATAACAAGCCCGTCGATTGTATCTACAAAATTAAAATTGCCCTTATATTTTTTGCTGTTCTTTTTCAGATTATTTGTATCAGCGTCAGAGAAATACAGCAGAGCTTTAGCTTCGTCGGGTACAGCGTTTATCGCGTTTCCCGCTTTGACAGCGCTGAGCGTTGTACCGTCGTTGCGGTCCATACTGATTTTGAGCTGCAGTATACCTTTTTCGGCAAAGCAAATGCCGTAGTCGCTGTCGGGCGTGAATGAAATTTCGGGCAATGGCTCATTCTCAAAATATGTCACCATATCACTCATGCCGACTTCTTCGTCGGTGCCGTAGATACAGCGGAGTGTGTTTTTGCCTTCAACACCGCTGTCTTTTAACGCTTTAAGACAATAGAGGTTGATTATGGACGCTCCTTTGTCATCGTCAATTCCTCTTCCGTACAGGCGACCGTTTTGTCTTGTAAGCGTGAACGGTTCAACGCTCCAGTTTTTGCCCGCGGGTACCACGTCAAGGTGGGTGAGAGCACCGCAAAGAATTCCGCTGTCGCCGAGCTGTACATGTCCTGCTTTGTTCTGAATGTTCTTCGTGACGAGTCCGAGTTCTTCGGCTCTTCTGAGAATAAACTCAAGCGCTTTTTCACAGTTTTCTCTGCCGTCGCTCGACACGGATTTTATTTCCAAAAGCGTTTTTAAGTCGTTAAAAATATCTTCTATATATTTTAATATGTTTGTTCCAAAGTTCATTTTTTGCCCCTGTTTCCGCGCTTGCGCCTGATTACAGACGCAGCAATTAAATACATAACAAATATTATAGCACATGAGGCGGAGATTATAATTCCTGTGTAGAAACCGACAGGTTGATAAACAAAAACGATATCGTTCTTTGTGTGACCGTTAACTTTTACCGCCATAAGTCCGAAATCAACCTTTGCTATGTCGGTTTTCCTGCCGTTTACATACGCAGTCCAGCCGTCATCATAGGGAATGCTGAAGAACAGCAGATTGTCATCGCCCTTGTTGTTGAAGACAGCGTTGAATCCTTTGTCTGTGTATGAAAATTTTTCACAAGTATTCTCTGCAAGCTTTTTGCAGTCTTTGCTGTAATATTCGGTTCCGTAATCAAAATCTGTAGTTTTGCTGTCAAATTCGTTTGTGCCGTTTTTAATGTCTCTTTTTATCTCGTTAATGTCGTCTTTTGCGTATCCTGTTATATCAGAATACTTCAGTAAATCCTTATTTGATAAAACCAATGCTTTCAACACGGCTTCGGACTTGTGTCGGCTGTCAATTTCGTTGAATTCGTGCTTGCTTATAAAGCTGTCAAACGTAAAGCCCATCGGTATATAGTTTTTGTTCTCATAAACACTGCATCCGTTTATTGATTTAAGATATTTCCAGCCGGGCATTTTTGTTTTGCCGTCCTCGTCAACAAAGCTGTACTCTTCGTCATCGTCATCGTATTCCGCGTCAAAGAGATACTTACAGCTCAGCAGTCCGCGTATGCCGTATTTTTCTATCTCGGGACGTGACGCGACATCTCTTGTTGATTCGACACTCTCATAAAAATCCATAATCCCCGATGATACTACACTGTGGAACGTGTTTATCGACTGGATTTGCCAGTACATCTGAAGGTTGTCGGGACATTCAAAAAAGTCAGAACGCATTGTGTCGATATCGTCAATGTCGATTGAGCCGATTTTGTTCACGGCGTATTCCTTGAGGTATTCCTTTTCGTCGTAATCGAGGGAGTTGCCTGTCTGTACAATATAGGTCGAGCTCAAAATGCTTATAAGACAGAATCCCGCAAGCAGCAGAGCCGTCATCATTTTAGGTTTATTTTTGAAAAGGAAGATAATCATTGCCAATGTCGCGAGCGAGAACATAGCGATAGCAACGTAAATCCAGAATCTGTCGTCATATTCCTGAAGTCCGATTTTGAACGCTTCGTCGCCGTTCTCGTCCTCATATGTGTTGGGCATAAAGCCTATCAGAAGCGATATTACAAAAGTTATTCCCGCTGACCATCTGAACGCTCTGCTCCAGTCGGTCTCCTTGTCTTCAACCGCTCTTACGGTAGCGAGCACAAGGATCAGCGTGAACATATAGTACCATCTTGCGTAGAAGATACTCGCGTTCAGTGCCTGGAACATATAGTTGAACAGAGGAACCAGAGCAAACAGCGCGAGAAGCAGTATCAGCTTTTTTAGCCAGTCACGCTTTTTGAGCTGCAGGTACGCGATAACTCCCGTCATACCGAAAAGCGGCAGCCACGCCCCGAGGGAAGCCCACTTGGCATTTGCGTCAGGAGCAAAGTTTGGCTGTGCCGCTAAATCCGGAGGGAAGAAGAAGCAGGATAATATTGCAGAATACTTTTGTGAAATATCATAAACAACGGAGTCGTACCCGTCGGGGAAGCTCGAAAGCCTCGGGTTGCCCATGATGAAGAATACCGTCGGTAAAACAAGGAAAGCGGTTGCCGCAAATCCGAGAAGCACCTCGAAAACAAAGAGCAGAAGTTTTTTGGCTGTGAGTCGATAGTTGTTTGTGAACACGAGCATAAGCCAGTATGCCGCCGTGAATACCGCCATACCCGCAAAGAAATAGTAGTTTACAATACACGCGGCAAATACGCAAACGGCGAGCAGACCGCGCTTGTTCTCGTACATGAATTTATCGACCGCGTACAACAGCAGCGGAAAGAAAATCATCGGTTCGTGGAAGTGAAAGAAAAATATGTTATAGATTGAAAAGCCCGAAAAAGCATACATCAGCCCGCCCAATACCGCGTTAAACGGTTTTTGAACATAGCGCCTTATGTAGAGATATGCCGTGAGTGAGGCAAAGGCGAATTTCAGCATAAACAGCGGTCCCATAAGGTAGGGGACCGCCTCGCTCGGGAAAAGCAGCGTCACAAGAAAAAACGGACTTCCGATAAGATAGAATAAATAGGAGCTTATCAGGGGAGTTCCGAGGTCTGTGAGGTTGCTCCAGTTTGTGTGTCCGCGCTGAATTTCGTCGTGAACAAGCTGATAAAACGGTATTTCCTGGGCGTTGAAATCGCCGTAATAAAAGAAAATACCGCCTTGTTCAATAATAACGGGAACTATAAACGCAGCCGAAAGTAAAAGCCCCAGCAAAAATACGTTAAGGCCGTAGCTTTTTGCAGATAAATTTTTAAGTGTTTTGACTTTAGACATATTTACATCTTCCTGAAAATGGTATATTATACAGTATAGCACAGCCTGTAAGATTTTTAAATAATATTTGAGAAAATAAGGAGATAATTATGGACTCACAATATAATTCGCATTTTTTCGCTATGCTTTCAAGAATGAAGTACATAAGCCGCTGGGGTTTGATGAATAATACTAAAAGTGAGAATATCAGCGAGCACAGCCTTCAGACAGCTATGTTCGCGCATTTGCTCGTGCTGCTTCACAACAAAAGAAGCGGCGAAAAACTCAACGCAGAGAGAGCGGCGCTTATAGCGGTTTATCATGACGCAACCGAGATTATTACGGGAGATATGCCCACGCCTGTCAAATACTATAACCCCGAGATAATAGAATCGTATAAAAAAGTGGAGAAAATCGCGGGAGAAAAGCTCGTTTCAATGCTTCCCGAAGACTTAAGAGATGACTATTCCGAGCTGATACTCTTGACCAATCCGGATGATGAACCGCTCGCAAAATATGTCAAAGCGGCGGACAAGCTCTCGGCGCTTGTAAAGTGTATTGAAGAAATCCGAATGGGCAACGACGAGTTCAAGCAGGCGAAAGAGTCGACAGAAAAAGCTCTAAGAGCTATGAAGCTACCTGAGGCTGACGAGTTTATGGATGTTTATCTGCCCTCGTTCTCGCTGACTTTGGACGAGCAGAATTCATAAAACCGTCACAATCGTTACAGTACAGTTATTATTCTATATTAGAATAATAACGTTTATTAATGTGATATAATTCTACTAAGTGTAAAATGTGAAACCAGTCGGTTTTTAAAAGAAGGAACATAATTATGACGAATAAAAAAAGACCGGATAACGCTGACAGATACGTTGACATCAGTTCAGGTAATCAGGTTAAAAAGGTATATAAGAAAAAAGGAAGATCGCTGCGTATAGTTTCGATTGTCCTCTCAATCTTACTTATCATCGGCGGCGCTGTTCCGATTGCCCTGTATCTGGGCGTAGGTATGGCGAACTACAGCGCTCTTGACGACGTTTCGATAAAAGAGACTGTTGCCTCAACCGACGGAGAAGGTAATATCTCAACTTCGTTTACCGACAGCGATTTGCTTTCGGATCCGAAGGTTCTTAATATTATGCTTTTCGGTGAGGATAAACACAGCAAAAAGTCGTTCGGACGCTCCGACTCAATGATTATGCTGTCAATCGATAACAGAAGCAAGGCTATCAAGATAACCTCCTTCCAGCGTGATACTTATTTGTATATCCCCGGACACGGTTACGACAAGATGACTCACGCCTATCCGCTTGGCGGCCCTTCGCTTGCCATTCGTACGGTAGAGGCTAACTTCGGTATCAAGATTGACCGCTACGCTACCGTTGATTTCAACAGCTTCAAGAAGATTATCGATATCCTCGGCGGTATTGATATGGAGCTTACAGATGATGAAATCGAGTATATCAACTATCAGATGTATAAGAATAATCAGACAACAGAGAGATATACAATCACGGACGACGCGGGCATAGTACACCTTAACGGTCAGGAAGCGCTATGGTACGCGCGCAACAGAGGTCTCAGCACGGGTGAGGACGGCAACGAAATCGGACTTGACGGAGACGACTGGGACAGAACCGACCGTCAGCGCAAGCTGATGGATACTCTCTTCAAGAGCATGAAGAACGCTTCGTTTGATAAGATTATCTCAATCGCAACTCAGGTCGGACCTTATGTAACTACCAACCTAAAGAAGGACGAGATTACGGGACTTTTGACTCGTTGTCTGACATATCTCAAGTATGATATGAAGAAATACAACATTCCGCAGAAGGGCTTGTGGTCATACTACGACGCTGACGGCGTATCGTACATCCAGATTAACGATATGGATAAATGCCGAAAGAAATTTATCAAGTTCGTATTCGGAGACGCTGTTGCCGATTCGTTCCTTTCATCAAGCAAAGCTTCAGACTAAATAACTTTTAAGGCTCGGATTTATTGAATCCGAGCCTTTCCTTATGCTTTAATCTATTTTTGTGAATCTTCTGATTTGCTTGCCGTCGCGTTCGATTAATTCCTCAAAGTTTCTTCTGTTTCTCACCCATAATTCATTATCGCCGTAAAGCGCGCGGTAAACAACAATTTCCTCTAGTGTTTCGCTGTCTTTGGCGATTCCGATAACCTCGTATTCGTTGCCCTTGAAGTGGCGGTATTTGCCGATACTGACAGGCTCGGGGAGTAATCTGTCGGTTTTATTATTCCCTACAGGAATTAAAACTTCGTCTGTATCAAACTCGATATTCTCATCACCGAGCACAAGGATTCTCGCGGAATAGGGTGGGAGACCGATTCTTACATAACCGTTTGAATCAAATTTATCACCGCTGAGTACATCGGTTAGTGTTCCGACTTCAGCGTTGAAGTCAATAGCAAACAGATTGTCGCTGAGGTTGAGTGCGACATATACAGTCTGGGTTTCGCTCTTTCTTCGGTAAACAAGCTGCTCGTTTTTGATATTGATGTTGCAGTAATCGCCGTACTTCAGCGCGGGAAGAGCCTTGCGGATTTTTCCGAGCTTGCAGATATGGCTGTAAAGACTGTAGTCAGGATTCGGAATATTGTTGATATCAAGACAAGGTCTTAATTCATAATCGCTGTTGTTTGTGCGCTTGCCTTCAATACCCCACTCGCTTCCGTAGTATATGCACGGTACACCGGGCATTGTATAAAGCAGTGTGTAGCAGTTGTCAAGATGCTTTTTATTCTTCAGCATGCTTGCAACACGGTTTACATCGTGATTGTCAACAAAGTTGAATGTATAGATGTTTTTGTAGATACCGCCGTTTCCGAACTGTCTGTTGAGGCTGTGAGCGATTTCAAAGTAGTTGTGGTCGTTGTGGCTGCTGTAAATCCCTTTGTAGCACTCATAATTTGTAACGGAGTGCAGTGTTTCACTGTTTGCCCAGCGATTATAGTCGCCGCTCGTAATTTCGCCGTAGAGCCAGAAATCGGGCTTAAGGCTTAGACAGCTGTTTCTCAGCTTTTTAAAGAATTCAATGTTGATGCAGTCGGCTGCGTCCAGACGCAGACCGTCGATTCCGAACTCCTCAATCCAGAATCTTGCCGCGCCGATAAGGTGGTCAGTGACTTGTGTGTTGTCAAGGTTGAGCTTTACAAGGTCGATGTGACCTGCCCAGCCTTCATAGCAAAAACCGTCGTTATAATGGTTGTTTCCGCCGAAGTTCAGATTCATAAACCATGAGCAGTAGCGGCTGGCTTCACGATTCTTCTGAACGTCCTTGAACGCGAAGAAATCTCTGCCTACGTGATTGAACACGCCGTCGAGAATAACTCTGATTCCGTTTTTGTGAAGTGCTTTACAAATTTCTCTGAAAGAATTATTATCTCCGAGTCTGCTGTCTATACGGTAGTAGTCTATTGTATCATAACCGTGTCGTGTACTCTCGAAAACAGGGTTAAACACAATTGTGTTGACGCCCAGCTTCTTGAAGTTATCCATCCAGTCATATATTTTGTCAAGCCTGTTTGTAAGTATAAAGTCATTGTCCCTCGGCGCGCCTGTGAAACCGAGAGGATAGATGTTATACATGACCGCTTCTTTTGTCCAGTCCATAATATTTACCTCCCAAATTATACTTTTAAATTATATCATAATATACGCTATTGTACAAGTTTCACTTTTGTGTTATAATAAGTTGTATTCATAAATTTAATTCTTCTGGAGAAATATTATGCTGAAAATTCAAAACAAAAGCACAAAGAGAATTCGTATAGTTCTTATAATCTTTTTTATGATTCAGATTTTTCTGACAAGCCAGTCTTTTCTGAGGTTTATGTATGACGGAAAACTCTACAGCTATACTGTTCTCGATATGATTTATATGATTTTCAAACACAACGCGTCCGCTGATATGCTAGGCAGGACAGGCATTTCGGTAATGCTGTTTTCGCTGTTCTTAATCCTTCCCGTTGTCGCGCTGGGATTTCAGCTTTTTGATTTTTATTATAATCTCAAGAATGTTGTCGGTGTTATCGTTTCAATCGTGGGTGTAATAATGGTTCTGAACTTCGTCGGAATCGCCAATATGGGCGGCGGCTCAGTGCTCACCCTGATAATCTATATTTTCACCGCGTTTATGTCGGTGATGGGTATTATGGCGCGCTATGTGAAAACACCGGAAGATAATAAAACCGAAACAAAGTAATTAATTATTGCAAGCAGGAGGTGATTATATGAAGCGGATTAAGTCTTTTCTTTCCGTTCTTCTTATAACCGCCTTTTTGTTTTGCTCGTTTTCCGTTGTTGTGGGGATAAACAAATATCGTATGACGCTGTTCGTTGACAAAGCAGGGATTTTTGCTTGTGAGTCGAACGGAAATACCGTAACCGTAAGAGGCGTCGATAATTCGACGTTAAACAATTACAGTTTTGAATCAAATGTGTTTTCATATTGCGTAACAGGCGGAAAGCTCTACGCTGTAATGCCTACAAATCAGGCGTCTGTGCTTGTTGCCGCGGAGGCGAAGAACGGCAAGATTATCAAAAATACCGTTGTTAAGACACAACACGTGAGTAAGTCCACAAAACTATGTGTTGACAGCGGCGGCAGAATATACCTCAGCGACAATAGTAATCATATTGAGATATATGATTCCGCGGGCAAATATATCCGTACAACTTCTGACAGATATTTATCCTTTACTGTTGTCAACGGCAGGGTGTATGCAGTGACCGCGTCAGGCATATACAAAGTTGACGCGTCCTCAGAGAACCTTGTGTGTAAGTGTAATTGCGAAGGTGTTATCTATACGGTTTCCGCTGATTGTATCGCCACATTATCGGGTGATGTTTATAATGTGAATACAGGCAAGAGAGTTTTCTCGTGCAGTGCTGACGGACTTTACTCAATCGCTGCCGCGTCAAATCACTTTCTGGCGCTTAACGGAAACGCGGTTGATGTTTATGACAAAGACAGTTCGGAGCATATCAATACATATAAGCTTGGCTTCAAGCCTTTCGCGATAAGCGCGGTCGGCAGCAAGACCTGTATTATCAAAGATACAGAGGACTTATCTGTAGTTGAGTTTAAAGAGAGTAATTTTTTGTTTTCTTCTTCGACAAAATCCGACGTTTCCTCAACTTCTTTGACAGAAATCAACTTCGGCATATATAAAACAATGGGGAAATACATATTCCTGCCGCCGCAGACAACGCGCGATGAGTTCAGGTCTGAGGTTAAATACGATGGCTATAAGCTGAAATTCAACAAGCAAAGCGGTATGGGCACAAATACAAAAGCAATTTTCACAAAGGACAATAAATCCTATATTTACACGATAATCGTTATGGGCGATATTACGGGAACGGGACGAATAAACAACAATGATATTACCGTTATGTTCAACTGCCTGTTCGGACTTGACAGGGTAGGGGGAGTATACAAAACCGCCGCCGATATGAACGGCGACGGAAAGCTCTCGAATATTGACCTTGTTATGATTGACAGAAAACTGAATTAAACAAAAGAGAAGGCTCGGTTTTCCGAGCCATATTTTTATATTCCTAAAATTGTCTTAACAGCCGCTTCGAGCTTATCGGTTACAGCCTGAGAGTCGTCTTTGTCCTTGCCTACGGCGGTGAGGTAAATCTTGATTTTAGGCTCTGTGCCGCTGGGACGAACAATAGCCATATTGTCGCCGTCAAGGTTGTACTGGAGAACGTTTGACTTGGGCAGGTTAATAACCTTTTCTTCACCTGAAACAAGGTCTTTTTCAACACTTAATTTGTAGTCGGCAGTCTTAACAACCTTATAGCCCGCGATTTCAGCGGGAGCGTTGTCACGGAGTGACGCCATGATGTCAGCCATCTTCTGCATACCCTCAGCGCCGTCAAACTCAAACGCGAGTGTTGTGTTTTTGTAATAGCCGTATTCCTCGTAAAGACCGTCGATAATCTGAGCAAGTGTCTTGCCCTGCTTCTTGTAGGTCGCAGCCATCTCGCAGATGAGCATAGAAGCTACAACAGCGTCCTTATCTCTTACGTATGAGCCTGCGAGGTAGCCGTAGCTCTCCTCAAAGCCGAACACATAATTGTCCTCTTTGCCTTCTTTTTCGAGGTTGAGAATAACCTCTCCGATGTATTTGAAGCCCGTAAGCACGTTTTTGAGTTCAACGCCGTACTTTTCACAGAGCTTTTCAATGAGCTTTGATGTAACAATTGTCTTAACCATAACGGGCTCGTCGGGAAGTGTTCCGTTAGCCTTGCGGTTTGACAGGATATAGTCGGTCAGCATTACGCCGTCCTCATTACCTGTGATGAGTCTGTAGCTGCCGTCATAATCCTTGACTGCGATACCTACGCGGTCAGCGTCGGGGTCAGTAGCGAGCAGCAGGTCAGGCTGCTCTTTTTCGCACATCTCCAGACCTTTGGCGAGAGCCTCTTTGATTTCGGGGTTGGGGTAGGGACAGGTTGTGAAGTTGCCGTCGGGGAGTTCCTGTTCCTTAACAATGCTTACCTTTTCAACGCCGATTTCCTTGAGTATACGGCGAACAAGTTTGTTTCCGCAACCGTTTAAGGGAGTATAAACAACTTTTAAGTCAGCGCCCTCGCAAACACCGGGGTTAATCTGCTGTTCCTTAACTTTTTCAAGATAGCTTGTGTATACGTCGTCCTGAACATACTCGATAATGCCTTTTTCAATCGCCTCAACAAAATCCATAGTCTTGACATCGTTAAAGATATCAATATCGCAAATTTCGTCATATACAGCGTTCGCGGCGGCGTCAGTCATCTGACATCCGTCCTCACCGTAAGCCTTGTAGCCGTTGTATTTAGCAGGATTGTGGCTGGCTGTAACCATAATACCTGCCTGACACTTGAAATATCTTACAAGATATGAGAGTACGGGCGTGGGCTGAAGCTCGGTTGTGATATATACCTTAATGCCGTTAGCCGCGAGAACCTTAGCCGCTTCGTTCATAAACAGGTCGGCTTTGATTCTGCTGTCGTGCGAGATAGCTACAGCGCCCTTGCCGTATTTCTTGAGCACATAGTTAGCGAGTCCCTGAGTCGCCTGACGAACAACATAGATGTTCATACGGTTTGTACCCGCGCCGATAACACCGCGCAAGCCTGCCGTGCCGAACTCAAGGCTTCTGTAGAAGCGCTCGTAGATTTCTTTTTCGTCATTTTTTATACTGTTGAGTTCCTCGGTTAAGTCCTTGTCTTCAACAGCTTTTTCAAGCCAGAGTTTGTAATTTTCCATAATGTTAATCATTCTAAAACCTCCTATGAAAGCAGTATTAGGAATTTAGCTTAGTGTAACATAAATATGCTGATTTTTCAATTGTTTTAAAGAAATAAAAAAGATAAAAGATACTTATTTTCTCAATTTAAACAAAAATCTTGATTTTACTTTGGATTTATAGTAATATAATTATGTTTAACAAAAAAAGATTAAACGGAGGTAAATGAAATGGACGATTTTGAGAAGGTAAACGAAACCTTGGAAAACGAAGAAATAAAGTCTGATGCAGAGGTGGCTGAAGTATCGGAAAACGAAGAAGTGAAGGCTGATGATGAGGTAACTGAAGTATCGGAAAACGAAGAAGTAAACGCTGATACAGAGGTAACCGAAGTTTCCGAAACCGAAGAACCGAGTGAAACTTCAGACGAAGTGTCTGAGGATATCGAAGCGGATGGTTATCCAGAACTCAATTTTGAATTTGAAAATGAAAATGAGCAGGCTCCCAAAAAACAGTTTATTTTACAGAAAACCATAATCAAGGCGGCATGTATATTGCTTGCTGTCCTCGTTGTGTTCGGATGCGCGGTTTTAGTCAAAAATATAATGACACCGAGTATCGAAGGAGTATGGAGACTTGATAAGGTGTATATGAAGGGCAGCGAGAAGGACGCTCAGAAGATGGGCACTTCGGCAAAAGAAGCTGTATATTATCAGATCAAATCCGACGGTGATTTTGTTTTTTCATCTGGTACTATTACCCAGACGATGAAATGGTCATATGCTGACGAAAAGGGCAAAGCGACAGACTCTCAGACACAGCAGATAATTATGTACCCCAAGGGCAGCGAATCATACTCCACTCAGTTAAAATGGACTTGTGAGGGTAATGCGCTGACCGAGAAAAAGCTAACGCTCGAAACAGGTACGGATACTGTTCAGGTGAATGAATTCAGCTCATACAACAGTTCCGAAATTCCTGAGTATAAGATGCCGCTTGACAAGAAATTCAAGGCGGTAAATGATCTTGTCGGCACTTGGTATGACAAATCCTCAAAACAGCAAATCGCACTTAACAAGGACGGTTCATATGTCCTCACGGTAGGCGGATATCTTAAACAGACAGGCAACTACAAAGCAGACACAAAGAAAAAGACGATTACACTCGGATTTGTATCTAACGGTGCTGAATCCAATACAGGAGCGCTTCCGTACTCACTTAAAGATAAGAGTCTTTCTCTCGCGAACTACACATTCACAAAAACAAAATAAGCAAATTAAAAGGAGCTGTTTATCACACAGCTCCTTTCCTTTTAGATTATAAAAATCAGCGCGTTTGTTATTTTGTACAAATCGTCCTTGAGTTTTCTCGGGTTTGTAAAAGCGTTTCTGAACAGGCTGTTGATGTTCTCCTCGAAGTTTTCGGGGAGAATTTTGCATTCTTCTTTGCAAATGTTTACCAGACGCTTTTCGCCGGGGTGAGTCATTTCGTTAATCGCGAAGATAACATCGAAATACGTTTCCATGAATCCCGCGATTCTGTGGTTGACGCTGTTGCGGTCTCCGCGGTTTACCGCCTTGATTATCTGCATGTCATACGCGGGGAGAGCGCCGTGCAGAAGCTTCATATTGTTGTTGATAATATTCGCTTTCAGTTCGGCGGGGTAGGGAATGTCAAAGCGTTTCTTTGCCTGCTCTAATCTTCCGTTACGGTCATAGATTATCCTGCAGGTTTTAAGGTTGTGCCACATACAGGTGGTGTAAGCGTTCTTCTGTTTGTGTTTTTCAACAACCTCGGCGACTTCCTCGCTGAAGCTGTCGAGATATCTGTAGATGATATCGATGCCGACGCCGTCGTTCAGCACGCAGTTGTCCTCTAACTCCCAGAACTGAGCTCCAACCTCAATCGTACGGCAGTGCTTTTTCAGAATGTTTTTTCTGACTTCTTCGTCAATCGGAGCGGTAATATAAACGTAAATATCATAATCCGACTTTTCATCATATCTGTTTTCCGCTCTGGAACCGCCGAGAGCGATAGCTTCTACTTCTTTGGTTTCTGATAAATCATTAAATAACGCTTCAATCATCATTATTCTCCAAAAGAATTATTTTCTAATCAATAAACCGTTTGTTAAGTCTTCCTTAGCTTGCGCCTTCATCTTAAAGTGCTGTTTTTTGCCTGTGGCAGTCATCGGGAAACTGTCTGTCATCTTGAAGTAACGCGGAACCTGATACTTTGAGAGGTTGGGAGAGTTCTTGCAGAACTCAAGTACCTCAGCGACAGTGAGTTTATCGTCCTCGGGAATAATATACGCTACGACTGCCTCGCCTCTTGTTTTGTCGGGAACGGATGTAACGATACATTCCTTGACTCTGTCAAAGGTGTTGATAGCTTCTTCGATACGCGCGGGATAAATGTTCTCGCCCTTACTGATAATCATATCGTCTTTGCGTCCCGCGACGGTTACAAAGTGGTTGTCGTCCCATGTGCCGATATCGCCCGTGTACATATAGCCTTTGTAGAACTTCTCCTTTGTGACTTCTTCGTTGTCAACATAGCAGTAAGTTGTTTTTGCGGGACACTTTATGATGATTTCGCCCTCGCTTCTGTTGTCGGTCGGAACGAGCTCGTCGGGCTCAGCCTTTCTGTCCTCGAAAACTTTAACAATTCTGACTTCGTCATCCGTACAGCTTCTTCCAGCGGTACCCGACATTTCAGGCAAATCCTGAGGTCTGAGGAAGGTGTTCCAGAAGCTCTCGGTTGTGCCGTAGCCGTTGAAAATGTTGGGTGTGAGTGTTTCCTGGAAGCGGATACATTCCTGAGTCTCGAGAGGACTTCCCATTGTGATGATTCCCTTGAGCGAACTGATGTCTTTGGGATGCTTTTTCTGGCGTGTTGTCAGAAGTCCGAGCACGCTCGGAACGCCAATGAGGAATGTGATTCCGTATTTCTGTACATAATCAAGAGTTGTCTTGGGGTGGAAATCTCTCATTATTACGATTTCACCGCCCGCGTACAGAGTAGGCGTGATTCCGCCCGAGTGAATGCCTCCGCGGTGGAACCACGGCGTCATATTCATTGTCTTGTCATATGGAGAAAGAGGGAAGTGCATAATAACGTCGTGCGCCGAAAGCACTTCGTTGATGTTGTTTAGCGGAACGCCTTTGGGAGTTCCTGTTGTGCCCGAGGTCTGGAGTCGGAGCACTTCGTCATAAATATGCGGTTCAAAGTCAATCGGAGGGTTGCTTTCGTCCGCGCCTTTGACATACTGATCATACTTGATATGACCTTCGGGAGCTTCATCGTATTTTTTGAGGTAGTCAACCATAATGATGATTTCAGGCATGTGAGTCGCAATCTTCAGAGCTTTTACGGCAGTCTCGGTTATAGCGCTGTCGTACAGATAAACCTTGGGTTTATTGTGATTGATGATTTCGGCAGTCTCACCGGGAGAGAGGTTAAAGTTGGCGGGATTGGCGATGGCGCCGAGCTTCTGAGGGCTGATATATGAGAAAACAAAGCAGGGTGAGTTGTAGAGCTGAAAGAACACGATATCGCTCTTTTTAACTCCGTCCTTTTTCATTGCGTTCGCAAATTTGTTGCACTCTCGGTTAAGCTTGCTGTAGCTCCATCTTCTGCCGCTGAGCGGGTCGAAAAGCGCTGTTTTGTGCCTGAACCGTATAACGTTTCTCATAAAGCCGTTAAGCCAGGTGAATTCGCTTTCAAAGGTTTCTTTGAACATTGTGATGTCGTAAGTATAGCTCATTTGGTTACTCCTTAATTGCGCGTTTTTCGCGGTTATTTGTATTTGCCGACAATAACGCTTGAGTTTTGTCCGCCGAATCCGAACGCGTTGGACATAGCGTATTTTATGTCGGCTTTTCGCGCTTCGTTGGCAACAAAGTCAATGCCTGCGTCGGGTATTGGATTTTTAAGATTGATTGTAGGCGGAGCGATTCCTGTTTCAACCGCTTTGATACAAGCGATAACCTCGGTTACGCCGCCGGCGCCCATCATATGACCTGTAGCGCCCTTTGTGGAACTTACAAGCGGAGGATTATCACCGAATAATTCTTTTACGGAATAAACCTCAACTTCGTCACCTTTGGGTGTTGAGGTGCCGTGTGCGTTGATGTATCCGATATCCCCGGGGGTGAGTCCTGCCTCGGCGAGGGCTTGTTTCATACACGCGATTGCGCCTCTGCCTTCGGGATGAGGCGCGGTTACGTGATACGCGTCGCAGGTGTTGCCGCAGGCGAGAAGCTCGCCGAAGATTTTTGCTCCGCGGGCTTTAGCGTGGCTCTCTGTTTCGAGAACTAGCGCTCCGCCGCCTTCGCCGATTACAAATCCGTCGCGGCTTTCGTCAAACGGACGTGAAGCAGTGGAAGGATTTTCATTGTTTGTTGAAAGCGCCTTTGCCTTGGCTAAACTTTCGATGAAGATAGGGCAGTGAGCAGATTCAGCGCCGACAGCCAGCATAACGTCGGCTTTACCTGTTCTGAGCAGCATAGAAGCCTGATTTATAGCGTCTCCGCCTGATGAGCATGCGGTAGAAATTGTATAGCTCGGTCCCTGAATATCATGGTCGATGGCTATGTTGGCTGCTGCGATATTTCCGAGAATCTTCGGGATAAATCTTGGTCCTACCTTTTTGTTCTCAGCGGTTTTTTCTTCCTGTGTAAAAGCAATTGTCGAAATACCGCTCATAGCGGTACCCATAACGATACCTGTTCTTATAGGGTTAATATCAAGCTCCGACTGCTTCAGAGCTTCTTCTGCCGCGATGTACGCGTACTGCATAAAAGCGTCGGTTTTGCGTACAACGTCCTTGGGGAGAAGCTCGGATGGATTAAAGTCTTTAATCTCGCCCGCGATCTGAACTGCAAGCTCGGAAGCATCAAAGCTCTTTATTTTATCAATTCCTGATTTTCCCGCGATTAAATTATTCCAGTAGTTATCTACTCCGATACCGATCGGCGTTACAGCGCCCATGCCTGTAATCACTATTTTATCCATGATTTACCTCCGATTATTTATACATAATAAGTATAACAAATATCTCTTGATTAAGCAACAATATATTATAAAAAAAGTCGCCGCGTAAAGCGACGACCAAAAACAGCTTTTTTATTATTTATACTATTGTTCCGCCGCCGATAACGATATCTCCGTCATACAGCACAACTGCCTGTCCCTTGCAGATTGCTCTCTGCGGTTCATCGAATACGATGTGCAGCTTGTCGCCAACCTGACTTACAGTGGCGGGCTGTGCCTTCTGGTTGTAACGCACCTTGGCGTCAACTCTAATCGGCTCTTTTATTTCTTCTACAGAAATAAGATTAACATCCTCAGCGTAAAGCTCCTTTGAGAAAAGGTCCTCGTTTTTGCCGAGTATTACCTTGTTGTTCTCCAAATCCTTTTTGAACACATACATGGGTTCGGGAAGCGCAAGCCCCAGCCCTTTACGCTGACCAATTGTGTAGCGGATTATTCCCTTGTGTTCTCCGAGTACTGTTCCGTCGCTCGTTACAAAATCGCCGTGCTCATACTTTTTGCCCGTATAGCTTTCGATGAATTCAGCGTATTTGCCGTCGGGTACAAAGCAGATATCCTGGCTGTCGTGCTTTTTGGCATTGATAAAACCGTTTTCATCGGCAATTCTGCGCACTTCGGTTTTGTTAAGACTGCCGAGAGGGAAGAGGGTGTGTCTGAGCTGTTCCTGCGTCAGAGAATACAGTACATAGCTTTGGTCCTTGCTGTCGTCAACAGCTTTTTTGAGCAGAAAGCGTCCTGTTTTTTCGTCACGCTCTATGCGCGCGTAATGACCTGTAACCACATAATCCATTTCGAGCTCTTTCATTCTGTTCATCAGACGCTCAAATTTTATGTATCGGTTACAGTCTATGCAGGGGTTAGGTGTGGAACCGTTTTCGTATGCGTCAATAAAGCGCTCAATTACCTGCTCTTTGAAGCTGTCTCTGAAGTTGAACACATAATAGGGAATGCCGAGCTTGTTGCACACAGCTCTGGCGTCGGCGATATCGTCGGCGCTGCAGCAGGTATTTTCCTTTTTGACGCCGATATCGTTGTTGTCATAGAGCTTCATTGTGGTTCCTGTGGCGTCG
>JAILPC010000088.1 GCA_024690465.1 Ruminococcus sp. | reverse complement strand
AGATGATTTTCTTCTTTACGGGGTTGATGCCGATCTCAAGGATAAACCCGGCGCAATAGCGCTTCAGCTTTCAAGAAGCGCCCAACAGCATAATATACCGCTTACGCTTTTACAACTTCCTCTTGCGGGATATGTAGCTTCGGGGATTAATGACGGCTTCTTGACAGATTCGAGCTATGATAATAAAAACGTATGGAAAAAAACCGCGCTCTATGCTAAGAATGTTGTAGACGATGACACGATTTGTATTGAATCATATGTAGATTATCTTTTAAAAAAACTCGGCAGCTCAACTAAACCGACAGGCATCGATGTTTATGAGCTTGATAATGAACCGTCACTTTGGAATATTAACAATCCTCTTGCTTTCAGTAACCAAATCGGCGCAGCAGAACTCACGGAAAAAAATATAGAAGCGTCATTGATGATCAAGGATCACGATAAAAATGCTCTTGTAGCAGGTCCATCCTTATACGGAACAAACGCTTATGAAGATCTGCGCGGTGCTTCTGACTGGAGATTTATTGAAAAGACAAAAAAATACGACTGGTTTATAGACTACTACCTTGATGAAATGCGCAAGGTATCTGTTGAAAACAACGGCAAACGATACCTCGATATTCTTGATCTGCATAATTACGAAAATGTTGATCATGATTCCGCGTTAACATTTTTAGACAAAGTAAAAAAATCTATAGATAAGTATTACCCCGGAACTAAATTAGGTTTTTCGGAATACGGCATCGAGAACGGGGATCAGATTAAAGGCGGCGTATCCGAAGCAAAATACTTGGCGAATATGGCAAAGTCAGGGGTTTATTACTCGTGCTTGTCCTATAATCAACCATTTTTGACATCAGCTCTGAACCTTTATTCAAACTACGACGGTAAAGGCAGTTCCTTTGGGACAAAACTCACGGAGTCTTCATCATCCTCTAAGGATGTAACATCCGTATCATCTCTTGACAAAGACGGTTTGCTTCATCTCATGCTGATCAATAGCTCTCCTGATAAGGACGCTAAAGTAACGGTCAATGTTAACAACGGTAATTATAAGCAAGCCAACAGCTGGTATATTGCCGGCAGACTTTCATCTATTCACAAGGGAGACAGTCAGACGATAGTCGGCAATGTTATGAAAACACAGTTGCCGGCAATGTCTGTAACCCATTTTGTGCTGCGCCCGAATCTTGTTCCGGCTTCATTTGGTGATAAGGTCGTTTTCACCCCAATAGGCTTTGTTGACGGGCAGTGGGAGTTTAATTATGATACTGTTGCTTTTGTTTTGATGATCGTTGTCCTGATTATCTCAGCGTTTTTAGCAGCAGGCAGCGGAGGACCCGCTGTACTGGCGCTTTTATGTTCAGCAGGAGCTATAACGGGACTTGGTGTAGGTCAGAAGCTGGCTGCCAAGGGAACTGTCGGGATAATTATTTTTTCAAGTTTTATATTTCTTGGAGTATTACTGTATTTCTCAATAAAAGCAGTTAGTTCAAATCTTGGTCCAAAAGAAGCTCTGCATGCGCATTTGAAAATAAAGTTACCTTTGAGAATTATCCTTTGTCTGAGCGGAGGCTTACTGTTTGGATTAACGGTATATAATTTCCTTGTCAGAGATATACTAATAGCCGTTATTCCGATTGCTGTTCTGACATGCTTTGGAATATGGAGAAGTACAAAAAAACAAATTAAAGACAAAAACGCTTCCTATGACGAACTTCTCAGACGCACATCCGATAAAATACCGATACCTGTAAACAATAATCCATCTCGAAGAAAAGAGCGGTGGAAAAACCGAATATTGTCTTTATATGTTATTCTGCTGTATTTATCTATTACTTATTTGATATGGCGTATATTTGCAACTATTCCGGTTAAGTTCGGAGTCGCAGCTGTAATAATAAATATCGTTTTGCTGATAATAGAAATTACCGGCTTTATAGAATCCTTCGAGCTGGTTTCCGCTTTAACTTCGGCAAATGAGTATGTCCTGCCGGAATTAGACCCCGATGAGTATCCCGATGTCGATGTTATTATATGCACATATTCCGAAGAAAAAGAACTTTTGCATAAAACCATAAACGGCTGTAAATTTATGGAATATCCTGATCCTTCAAAGGTGCATATTTATCTTTGTGACGACGGAAAACGCCAGTGCATGAGAGATCTGGCTGAAGAAATGGGTGTTACATATTTAGACAGACCTGACCACAAAGGCAATAAAGCAGGAAACCTGAATAATGCTCTGGCACATTCATCTTCACCGTACATAGTCACAATTGACGCTGATATGATTCCTCACCACGATTTTCTTATGAAGACAGTACCGTATTTTATAGATTGTGAAAAACGGAACAATTGTCTTCCCGAAAATGAACGTATCCCTCTCGGATATGTTCAAACACCTCAGAGTTTTTACAACCCCGATTTATTCCAAAACACCTTATACAGCGAAAACAGAGTGCCATGTGAGCAAGACTTCTTCTACCGTGTTATCCAGCCGAGCAGAACAAGTTCCAACGGTGTTCTTTATGGCGGAAGCAATACTGTTATGTCGCGTAAAGCTCTTGAAGCAAGTAACGGTTTTTACCCGGACACAATTACAGAAGATTTCGCAACCGGTATTCTCATTCAAAAAGCCGGATATGTCGCTATCGGTCTTTCTGAACCGCTTGTATCCGGTATCGCCCCCGATACTATTGAAGCTTTTGTAAAGCAGCGCAGAAGATGGGCGCGCGGTGTTATCGACTCAACCAAACAGTTGAAGGTTCTCACCTGTAAAGAATTGACGAATTCACAAAAAATGAATTTCTGGTCTTGTATTTCATTCTGGTTCCAATCAATAAAGCGTTTTATCTTTTTCATTATTCCGCTTTTATTCGCGCTGTTCGGCTTTACAGTGTTTACCGCGGACTTTACGGGTCTGTTGTTTGTTTGGCTGCCGATGTTTATTATCAACCTCTGTCAGATGTCTGTCTGGAGTCAGGGACGATGTTCAATAAAATGGACGACAGTGTATGAATACGCTGTAATGCCGTTTATGATATTCCCTGTTATTAAGGAAACCTTTGGAATCTCCATGAAGAAATTTGAGGTTACAATCAAAAGTAAAGAAAATAAAAACAAAAAGTTAGTGAGAAAATTTTCTCGTCCGTTTATTATCTTTATTATTCTCAGCTTGATTGGCATAGTAAATGTCACTTATATGATGATATCTAAGCGAGAGTATGTGTTGCTCTTCCTGCTTTTCTGGCTTGTATACAACTTGTATTTTATGATTTTCTCGCTGTTCGTTATACATGGAAGAAAGCAAAACAAAAACGACATAACGCTCAACATCAGTGTGCCTGCTACTGTAATAAACAATGACGTAAACGTAGTTGTTACAAAGAATATGTCTGAGAGCGAACTGACGTTTTGTTCCCCGTATCCCTGTGATTTTATCATAAAAGATAAACCGGAAGAAAGTGAAGAAGTAAAAATCATCATTAACAGCGGAAGATATGAGGCTACACTATCAGGTCATATAACGAGCTCTGCGCGAGAAGGCGCCGATTATATCTATGACATGAAAATTGACGATTTTTGCGGAACTTATGACCAATATCTTCAGATTTTATATGATCGTGTTCAGGGATTCCCGATTATGCTTAAACACGACGGAGGATTTATTACAGACATAAGGCTCAACATTAAAAACCGCATTAAAGACGATACTCTCACAGAACTTCCATACTGATTTAACTATATCCACAATATATACTTAAGCATTTCAGCCGCCCATTCTTACGGAACGGGCGGCTGTATACATAGCATTTTGAAGTCCTAAAACTCTTGTTTAAAAGGTTATTTAATGTAAACCGAACAATTCAAAATCTCTGCTGAAAAAATCGGCAATCTTTGTTTGTGCCGTACCAAGAAAATTTCAAAACTTTGCCTTTATCTAAGCAATCAGCGCGCAGCGCTGCAAATTCAGGCGGGGATATTATCCGATTGGTTATACGGAAATATATATAATGAGCTGGATTTGATTGACTAAAGCATATTAATGTGATATAATACTTCGGAATTTAAGGGAGGGATTGCCGTGACAAAAAGAAATCGTATCATTGCGCTGGCGCTTGCGGCAGTCATTCTCTTTGTAATGGCTTTCTCACTGTTTGTTGTCGCCGCGGAAGCGGGACACCATTGTCACGGTGAGGATTGCCCCATCTGCGAGCTTATTGCGGTTTGTGAAAACAATATCAGGCTGATGTCCTCGGTACTTGTTTTTGTATTGCTGATTATCGCGCTCACGCTTACACGAGCGTTTATCGACGAAATCAATAAATCTGCGTATCAGCCGCTTACCCTTGTTTCGCTCAAGGTGAAACTGACGAATTAAATACTTTTAAATGACAGGGATTTCGTCTGCTTTTCGGCAGGCTTATTTCGCATGAGCGGAAGTCCCTGTATTTTTGCGCCTAATTAAAGATAAATGTATAATTCGGAGGTTTTATTATGAGAAAAGTTATAGCTTTTATTTTATGCTTGATGATAATTTGCGGCGCTTTTGCCGGATGCGGCGGCACCGCTGAAAATAACGGAAAAATTAAAATTGTCACCACTATCTTTCCGATTTATGACTGGGTTAAGGAGATTGTCGGGGACACCGACAGCACGGAGCTTTCAATGCTGCTTGACAACGGCGTTGACCTGCACAGCTTTCAGCCCACGGCTGACGATATCGTGAGTATTTCCACCTGCGATATGTTCATTTATGTCGGCGGTGAATCGGATGAATGGGTAACCGACGCTTTGAAGGAAGCGACCAACAAAAATTTAGTTGCAGTCAACCTTCTGGATGTCCTCGGTGATTCCGTAAAGGAGGAAGAAGTCAAGGAAGGTATGGAAGCGGAAGAAGAGGAAGAAGAAGGCGGAGAGGAAGAACCCGAATACGATGAACACGTCTGGCTTTCGGTTAAAAACGCTAAGGTATTGTGTCAATATATTTTAAAACAGCTTTGTAAAATCGACTCGGATAATCAAAAAAATTATAAGAGCAACACTGCGGCATATACGGCTGAATTAGATAAGCTTGATAATAAATACTCAACAGCGGTTAACAGCGCGGACGTTAAAACCCTGCTGTTCGGCGACCGATTCCCGTTCCGCTATCTTGTTGATGACTACAATCTTGATTATTACGCCGCATTCGTCGGCTGTTCAGCGGAGAGCGAGGCAAGCTTTAAAACAATCGCCTTCCTCGCGAAGAAGGTTGATGAGCTTAATCTTAAATCAATCTGCAAAATTGAAAGCTCCGACGGAAAAATAGCTCAAACTATAAAGGATAATACCAAAGAAAAGAATCAGGAGATTATAACCTTTGATTCAATGCAGTCGACTACAAGCAAACAGATAAAAGACGGAACAACGTATTTGTCCGTAATGCAAAATAATCTTAACGCGCTCAAAAACGCGCTTAAATAAGGAGAAAAGATGTCACAACTCGTCGTAAAGGATTTGTGTCTCGGGTACGAAGGTCGGGAAATCCTTCATAATCTCAATTTTGAAGTAAATAAAGGCGATTATCTGTGCATAGTCGGAGAAAACGGCTCAGGCAAAAGCACTCTGATGAAAACCCTGCTCGGTCTGCAGCATCCCGTAAGCGGTAAGATTATTACAGATGAGGGCTTCAGCAAAAAGGGAATAGGGTATTTGCCTCAGCAGACTGTTATTCAAAAGGATTTTCCCGCTTCGGTTTTGGAGATTGTCCTGTCAGGCTGTCAGAACAAATGCGGCATTCGTCCTTTCTATACAAAAGCCGAAAAGCAAAAAGCCATAAAATGTATCGAAAAGCTGGAGCTTCAGAAGTTCACTCATCGGTGTTACCGCAAGCTTTCCGGCGGACAGCAGCAAAGGGTTCTGCTTGCCCGCGCGTTATGCGCCGCCGAGGATATTCTGTTGCTTGACGAGCCCGTCGCGGGACTCGACCCGATTGTTACGGGCGAAATGTACAGTTTGATTGAGAAGCTTAACAAAAGCGGCTTAACTGTGATTATGATTTCGCATGATATTCAAGCTGCAATACGTTATGCCGATAAAATTCTGCATATCGGAAACAACATTTTCTTCGGCACAAAAGAGGAATACCTCGAAAGCAGTCAGGCCGACACGCTTGTAAAAGGAGGTGCTCGTAATGGCTGATATTTTCACAAAGCTGAGCACATACCTTCAATATCCGTTTGTACAGTACGCTCTTATTGTCGGAGTACTGATAGCTCTTTGCTCGTCGCTTTTGGGCGTCACACTGGTACTAAAACGCTTTTCGTTTATCGGCGACGGTCTTTCCCACGTTGCGTTCGGCGCTATGGCGATTGCGGCGGTATTAAAATTCACAAACGATATGCCGCTGATACTTGTCATAACCATAATAAGCGCGGTTCTGCTTTTGCGCACGGGACAGAATACGAAAATCAAGGGCGACGCGTCTCTGGCGATGATTTCCGTAGGCGCGCTCGCGATAGGATATTTGTTGATGAATATTTTCGCGACGTCAAGCAATTTGTCGGGAGATGTATGCACAACGCTTTTCGGCTCCACCTCGATTCTCACACTCTCTCCCGAGGACGTATGGCTTTGTATTATTCTGTCCGTACTTGTAATAGGGGTATTTATCTTCTTTTACAACAAAATCTTCTGCATCACCTTTGACGAGAACTTCGCTCTCGCGACAGGAGTAAGGGCTAAACTGTACAACCTGATTTTAGCGGTTGTAATCGCCGTTATCATTGTACTCGCTATGAATCTTGTGGGTTCGCTTTTGATTTCGGCGCTGATTATCTTTCCTGCTCTTTCGGCAATGAGGGTATTCAACAGCTTTAAATCCGTAACAATCTGTTCCGCTGTTTTGTCGGTTATCTGCGCTGTGCTGGGACTTCTTATTTCCATAGCGTTTGGAACTCCCGTCGGTTCGACAATTGTAGCGGCCGATATCGTATTATTCTTCATTTTTATGTTGACAGGAAAACTGATCGGGGGTCAAAAACAATGAGAAAAATAACAATAATTCTGCTTTTCGCAGCGCTTTCAATCATATTCACGTCCTGCTCTCAGGATGCGGACAGCAGAACCTCTTCAGCAGGAAAAACAGTGAACGATGTGTTGAGCAATCAGACAGAAACTTCCACACAGTTTTCAACTGCTTCAAAATCCCCAGTCGGCGAAAGCACAAACGAACAGAAGGCTGACGTGGATTTGACGGAGCTTAACAGCACCATGGTTTACTCAGAGGTTTATAATATGACCTCAAATCCTGATAAATACATCGGTAAAACAGTACGCATGAACGGTTATACCGCAATATATAAGGAAGCATTACAGACTTATTACGCATGTTTAATAATGGATGCCACCGCGTGCTGTTCGCGGGGAATTGAGTTTGTGCTTAGGGACGGGAATTATCCTGAAGAAAATGAGATTATAACCGTTTACGGAACCTTCAACACATATAAAGAGGGTTCAAAAACATACTGTCAGCTCAAAGACGCAGTTATAGAAGCATAAACAAAAGCCTCCGTTTGGATTTTCCCAAACGGAGGTTAGTTTATTGTTCGCATTTCTCATCTGTATGACAGGGTTCATCGGCGTCCTTATAAACATATTTTACATACTCAAAGCTGTTATGTTCCTTAGCTGTTCGCGACATAAACGCATACGCCTCGTCACGCAGCTTCTTTCTCGCCTGCTTTTCGGGCAGCGATGAATCGGGATAAAAAGGCTCGCTGAAGTAAACCGTTATGTGGGGATGAAACTTTTTTAACACCTTTCGCTGACGGTACACCGTTACAGCCGCAACGACAGGCGAACCTGTACGGCACGGATAGGAAAACGATTTATCGGGAAAGTTCCTGATAAAGCTGCAATACGGCCAGATGTGCGCCTCGGGGAAAATATATACAGCCGCTTTTTCGTCCGTCGCCTCTTTAAGCTTCTGCTCAAAATTGCGGCAAGCCGAAAGTGCGGACGGCAGAGGAATCGCTCCCAGCAGCGCCACAAGCACACGTATTCCCTTGATTGACACCGTTTCGGGACCCGTAACGATATATGCCCGCTTGGGGAATGCCGAAATAGTCGGAATAAACGCGTCCGCGATATTCTGGGTATGATTCATATACACAAAACAGCCCTTGACCTTTTTTAGCGCTTTGCGGTTTTTCACTCTCACACCGAGCCATATCTTCGTATACAGCCAAACGAGCGGCGTGGCGAAAATACGGTAGGCGAAAAACACAGATGTTTTCCAGCCTATAGAACTGTGGCTGTATCGATACGCACCGTTCACAACATCGCTGTTTATCTTACCGTTAGTGGAAGCGAAGTCGTCGTTCACCTCGTCGCTGTAATAATATACACGCTTCATCTCAGCGCCTCATAAAACATTTTTTCCATCTTATCCATACAGACTTTCTGCGAAAACTCCGCTACTATCCCCTTATAGCGCTCGCGGTATTCCTCCAGCACATCAGGATTATCAATAAAGAAATCTATTTTTTTTGCTAAGTCCTCGGGGTCGCGGTTTTTAAAAAGATTGCGCTCGTCAAGAGCGAATTTTACCGTCGCGCTTCGTGGAGAATCCGAAATTATCGGAACCTGTCCGCAGGCGAGCGCCTCCATACAGGCTATTGCCTCTATTTCAATTTCGGCAGGGTGCACATACAAATCCGCGTAGTTGAGTACATTTAGCATCTGAGCGTGCGGGAAGAAATTGAATAGCGGTCTATTAGGCAGCTTCTTCGCTTGCTCCTTAAGCTTCTGCTTCAGCGGACCGTCTCCCGCGAAAACAAGCTGTATCTCTCGGCTGTGCTTTGAGAGCGCGGCGGCATCAATCAGCACGCTGTGGCTCTTTTCCTTGCTGTATCTCCCCGAAAACAGAATTACAAATCTGTTGGAAAACTCGGGAGGCTTCTCTGTTTTTATCGGTTTAAAGCGCTCGCTGACGCCGTTTGAAATCACATATCCGTTTGTTCTCTTGTGAACAGCCTGCTCAAAAACATTCCGTATAAACTCGGTTGGATAATGCACCGCGTCCACATAGCGGTATACGCTGCGATAGATACTGTTGTATGTAATCTGATTCGCGAGAGAATTGTCCTTCATAAAAATATGGCTTGTAAAATTCTCCGCCTGACAGTGAAAACCTGCCGTTACGGGAATATTATACTTTCTGCAAAGCTTTACCGCTGCGGCTCCCAGCATAAACGGTATCATAATATGTACTACGTCGCTGTTTTTTATTACAGGCTCAAGTACCTTTTTATTCGCGCGCGAAAGTGAAACGCCGTTCTTACTGACATAATTATTCAGCGGACCAAGGTTCAGCTTGGGCATAACAACATATCCCTCTTTACCCTTTTTATCCTCGTCCGAGCAAACGACCGTGACCTCATGTCCGCGTTTATTCATCGCTCGGATAAGGTTCATCGCCGCAATAGTTGTTCCGTTGTTCTCCGCGCCCAGCACATCACAAACTACAGTAATCTTCATATTCCCTTTTCATTCCTTAAATAATTTAAAATCCAATATTAACCTGTTAAACTTTTCATGTTTATGCCTTACATCAGTAATTATAAAAACGAAAATCAATCAAGTCAATAATACCCGCCGAAACTGTGACAAAATACAGATAATTGTAACGTAAACATCCACACACATATGTGCATTTTATGCAAAAACCTTCGCTCGGAATTATGTGAACGAAGGCTTTCAAATCGGTTATTTATCTTTATTCCTCAGCAAAGTCGGTATCCATAATGGGAGAGAAAGAATACTGCGGAAATTGCTTTTCGATACTGCTCACTGCCTCTTTGAATATGCCGGCTCTGTCCTTCGCGTCAAGGCTGACTACGAAATCCACACGCACGATATTTTCATCCTTCTTAAGTGAAAGCGCGTGCATCTCAAGTATCTCGGGATACCCCGCAATTATTTCTTCTATACCTTTTCTGAGAACAGCATACTCATCGTCTGTAGAGTTAATGGAATAGATGCTGATTGCTGTCAGTATGATTCCGTACTTTTGATAAACTTTCGCGGTGATTTCCTGTATCAGCTCATCGGCGCGAGTAACCGAACAGGTGTCGGGTATTTCAATGTGCAGAGAGCCGTTAAAGCGGTCCGGACCGTAGTTGTGCAGCACAAGATCATACACACCCTTTACCTCAGGGAAAGCGTTAACGGTCTTTTTTATCTCCTTGGCAAGCTCAGCGTCCGCGCTTTCTCCCAGGATCTGTGAGAGAGCGCTGACAAGCATTTCAATACCCGATTTAATAATAACGATGGAGATAACCGCACCGAGCCACGCTTCAAGCGAAACACCCCAGATAAGATAGACAGCCGCTGCGGCAAGAGTTGACGCGGAGATGACAGAGTCGAGAGTAGCGTCCTTACCTGAATTGACGAGGGATTCGGAATTGATTTTTTCGCCGACCGACTTAACATATCTTCCAAGCACAATCTTGACGAGAACAGCAACCGCCACAATAATAAGCACAACAGGAGTGTAATCGGGAGTTTCGGGCGTAATAATCTTCTTAATTGACTCTACAAACGAAGTAACGCCCGCGTACAACACTATCACCGCGATAATCATAGCGCTGAGATACTCGATTCTGCCGTATCCGAACGGGTGCTTTTTATCGGGAGTTTTGCCCGCAAGCTTAGTTCCTATAATCGTGATAACCGAGGAAGCCGCGTCGGAAATATTATTGACCGCGTCAAGTGTGATTGCGATTGAGTGCGACAGCAGTCCCATAATCGCCTTGAATCCCGCAAGCATCACATTCGCCAGAATACCGATGACGCTGGTTCGAACAATCTTTTTTTCGCGCGATATCCCCCGCGATTCATTTGTTGTAATATTGTCTGACATAACATATCCTCCGTTTAGGTATTTCCGCTTTCAATCATCTTGTTAATGCCTCCGAAACACATTACGCTTACCTCTTTAGCCGATTGTTCAAGCGACAAATCATATTCTGAGTTAAACCATTTTTGGTAAACATTCATCATACCCGCATAAGCGTAGTCAAGCATAATATCAAGCTTATATTCGGGCAAAACGAGTTTTTCTTTTAAAATATTCTTGGTGCGGTTTTTCAGTTCCGCTACTGTTTTATCGACAAAGTGATAGTTGGGCTTTTGTGAGATAAGATGTCCGTAGAATTCAATGTCTGTATTTATAATTTCATTGAGTTTTTCAAATACGATATACGGCTCCTTCATAGCTTCCTCAAGGTTAATATTGTCAATTGATTTGCACAAAACGTCAAGAACGTTGTTTTCAATTTCATCAATGACATCATAAATGCCCGTATAATAGTTATAAAAAGTTTTGCGGTTTATATCGGCTATTTCGCAGATTTCCTTTATGGTAATAAGATTTACATCCTTTTGCGTCAAAAGCTCTGCCACAGCATTGTAAATTGACTTTTTAGTCTTTTTTATCCTTCGGTCAATCTTTATATTCTCCATTTTCTATGCCCTTCCGACTTTAGGGTAACGAAAGCAATCCAAACCTCGTACTATTGCTGTTACTCTATTCGACAAAATTCTCAAAAAATGTATATTAAGTAACAAAACCAAACGTATTTGCCCATAGCATTCTAAGTATATTTTTATTATAATATACATATGTGGAAAAAGTCAATAATCAGAAATATCTTAAAAATGATTAAAACTAATTCCCGAATGCCGTTTCACCTACCCTCCTTTCGCCTTCAAAAACCGAAAGATTACGAAACGGTATATTGTATGGGCGGCAAGTTATTGCTTCGCCGCCCGATAATCAAATTACAATTTATCTTGATGGGGTTTGGATTTATTATGGATGGATTTTTTAGGTGCTTTGTATATTTGACAAGCTTAGGTATGCTGGCGTTTTTCGCGGGTAGAATTATTCCGAAGTCGTGGATAAATCCCGATATTTTTCCTTATAAAACTTTTCAATTTGAAAATGACGGACGTATTTATGAGCTGTTCGGAGTTCGGGAATGGCAATCGAAGGTTTTGGATATGAGCAAAATCTTACCGAAATTTATACCCCAAAAGAAGTTAGATAACAAACTGCAGGACACTCTGCCTTTGATGATAAAAGAAACATGTATTGCCGAGCTGATACATTGGATTCTTTTCGTTCCTGTCTTTTATTGCTTAACACTCTGGGAAGGAATGGGCGGCGTTATTATTGTTACGCTTTACGAACTGTTTAATATCCCGTATATTATGATTCAGCGGTACAACCGTCCCCGACTCATCAACACCCTGAATCGCATGGAAAAAAGAAACAATTCTGCAATGCACGCAGCCGCGTAAGACTTGTTCGTAAATGGAAGTGAAGAAAAAATGGCAACGCTGATATTAAGCTGCAACACGGGAGAAGGACACAACTCCTGCGCAAAGGCGATTAAGGAATATTATGACTCTGTCGGTGAAAAATGTGTTTGCATAGACGGTTTGGAGTTCATTTCGCCTCAGGCCGCTCAGATTATTTCAAAAGGACACTCTTTTGTATACCGCTATACGCCGTGGCTGTTCAAGTACGGTTACAGCTATACCGAAGAGCACCCCAATGTTTTCAGGGACGGCTCAACCGTTTATCGTTTTATGACGCATGGCAGCGAACGGATGTATGACTATATCGTTTCAGGCGGTTTTGACACGGTGATTTGTGTGCACCCGTTTACCGCTTTTATGCTGACCGATATGCTGAACAAGCACCCGATGAAACTGGCAACCTGCTTTGTATCTACCGATTACACCTGCAGTCCCGGCACTAAGAGCAGCAATTTGGATTACTATTTCATCCCCGACGCTGTGCTTACAAAAGACTTTACAAACGAAACAATCACGGAAGAAAAAATAATTCCTTACGGTATCCCCGTAAGACAGATGTTTCTCATCTCTCAAGCTGAATTGGAAGCAAAAAACAACGCAGGTATTCAGCCCGAACACAAGCATCTTTTGGTGATGGGCGGCAGCATGGGATGCGGACCGATGAAAAAGCTGATTCAGGAGATTGCCGAAAAAATGCCGTCAGACTGGGAAATGACTGTCATTTGCGGACGCAACAAAAAGCTTTTTCAAAGACTGGAAAATAAATACAGCGAAAAACAATATGTTCACATCCGAGGTTTTGTAGAAGATATGGGAGCGTTGATGGACAGTGCCGACCTTTATCTGACCAAACCCGGCGGCGCCAGCGTGACAGAAGCGCAGATGAAAAATTTGCCGATGGTGTTTGTTGACGCGGTAGCTGGATGTGAGGAATATAATCTTTTCTATTTTCTTGAAAAGGGAGCGGCAGAAACAGGCGCCTCTGTTGACGAAATCACAAACACCTGTCTTCATATTATGAACAGCGACCTTAACCGCCGTGTGATGAAAAAGAATTTGCAGGCGATTTCAAACAAAGACGTCGCACAGACGATTTATCAGACAATGAAACAGTTGGCAAAAAATAATGAATAACGCAAAACCTCCGCTTGGATTTTTCCGAACGGAGGATTCTTTTTGCAAAAAGTGTAATCTATAATTGCGCCGTATTTATTTTTATACGACTTTTGCTATAAATCTATACCCTGTATACGTAATCTGCTTTTCTCGGGGCAGGCTCTGCGTCAGGTTTTGCGGCATATCCGAGAACAAGATGACCTATGCCTTCGTAGTCGCCCTTGATTCCGAGTTTTTCAAGTACAGCCTTTCCTTCCTCGCTTTCGAACTCTTCCTTTGCGCGGTGAATCCAACAGCTTGCGACTCCGAGGTCTGCGGCGGCATTCATCAGATTGCCCATAACAAGACTGCCGTCGTAGATATAAGTCGGCATTTCCTTATTTGCCAAAACAATCAATAGCTCAGGCGCGCCGTAAAACGGATCAAAATCAACTCCCATAATCGCGGCATTCATCTTGGAAAGCTTGTCACGAAGCTCTTTGTCGGTGACGGCGATAATAACAGGCGATTGCTTGCCTCTGCCTGTGGCGGCATAAGTGCCTGCTTCTATAATAGCGTCGAGTTTTTCCTCCTCAATCAGTTCGGGCATAAATGCTCGGCAGCTGCGTCTTGATTTTAATACTTTTAATGTTTCTGCCATAATGATAGGTTCCTTTCTATTCTTCAACGATCATTTTTGCAAATTCTTTTACTGCCTTTATATCGTCCTCGTTCGGTATGCCCTTGTGGATACCTTTAAATTCACCCTTGCAGTGAAACTCACGCTCATCCATTTTTATACCGAGCTTATCCGCTTCGGCTTTTACCTTTTTCCATGTTGATTTAAGCATTGCGGCGGAGCCGAAATTAACGATACGACCAACCTTGTTTTTGTCAATCGAACGGATAAAGCTTCTCACCTCTGGATCAATGCTGAAAGCATAGTAGGAGTTTCCGAGAAAGAGAATATCCGCCTGTTCAGTAACAGGCTCGCTGATTGGAAGCGCCTTCACGCCGACTGCTTCGGCGACTGCCTCGGCGAGTCTTTTTGTGTTTCCTGTTTTTGTGTAATATCTGACTGCTGTTTTCAACTTTCTTCCTCCTTACAAAGCGGCTTCAACTGCTTTTCTGACTTCCTTCATATCAACAGTCGGCTCGAAGCGCGTGATAACCTTACCATCGCGGTCAATCAGGAATTTTGTGAAGTTCCACTTTATGTAGGCTTTATCTCCGAAAGCCTTATTGTTTTTTTCTGTAAAAACTTTCAGCGCTTTGTTTTTAAGTCCTTTTCCGAAGCCTTCAAACGGTTTTTCCGTAGCGAGAAAAGCAAAGAGCGGCTCGGCGCTTTCACCGTTTACGTCAATCTTTTTGAACTGCGGAAAATCTGTTCCAAACTTCATAGTGCAGAAGTTATGGATTCCCTCGTCGTCCTCGGGAGCCTGATTAGCGAACTGATTGCACGGAAAGTCAAGAATTTCAAAGCCCTTATCTCTGAAATCCTTGTACATAGCTTCAAGCGGATCATAGTGCGGAGTAAAACCGCAGCCTGTCGCTGTGTTTACGATCAGGAGCACCTTGCCTTTGTATTCAGCTAAGCTGACATCGCTGCCTTTTCTGTCTTTTACCGTAAAATCATAAACTGTTTTCATTTTCTTTCTTCCTTTCTTCGTCAAGTATTTTGTAGAGAACTATGTATAAACCCTCAGCTTCTTCCTGAGTTAAGCGAAACTCGCGGGCAATCGCTTCGGGAACGCAGAGGGCTTTTTCCCTGAGCTCAAGTCCGCTGTCTGTCAAGGCTATCAACAGACGCCTTTCGTCGTCGTTGTCTTTTCTACGGGTTATATATCCTTTCTGCTCAAGCTTTTTGAGCAATGGAGTGACGGTATTGGTTTTCAGACATAAGGCTTCGCAGAGGATTTTTTCGTTGACGGGCGCTTCCTCCCACATAACCATCATTACAATGTACTGAGTATAGGTCAAATCAAGCTTGTCAAGCAGAGGCTTATATCTGCGCGTTATGATGTTCGAAACCGCGTAAATCGGAAAACAGAGCTGGTTTTTCAGCCTTAAGCTTGCGTATTTATCGTTCATATTCATCACCTTAATGAAATTATATCGCACGCGATATAATTTGTCAATACTCATTAAAAAATTTTTTATAAAAAATCCGCTTGGACATGCCAAGCGGATTAAAAATTTATTATTTAAGCGACGCCTTAATGAATTCAGAGAAAAGCGGATGCGGTTTATTGGGGCGCGACTTAAACTCGGGATGATACTGAACGCCGACAAAAAACGGTCTGTCGCTGAGCTCGACAGTCTCAACAAGTCTGCCGTTGGGCGACATTCCCGAGAGCGTAAGCCCAGCTTCGCTGAGTTTTTCGCGGTAGTCGTTGTTAAACTCATAGCGATGGCGGTGACGTTCGCTGATTTCGGTCTTGCCATAAGCTTTATACATAGTTGTTCCCTCTGTGATTACACATGGATAAGCGCCGAGGCGGAGAGTGCCGCCCTTGTCGGTTTCGTCACTCTGATCGGGGAGAAAGTCGATAACCTTCGGAACATTTTGAGCGAACTCGCCCGAGTTGGCGTTCTCGATTTTAGCGACGTTGCGCGCGTACTCGATAACCGCAATCTGCATTCCGAGGCAGATTCCGAAGTACGGAACATTGTTTTCCCTCGCATACTTAGCCGCCGCGATCATACCCTCAATTCCGCGGCTTCCAAAACCGCCCGGGACAATAATTCCGTCGAGTGAGCCGAGAAACTCCTCGGCATTTTCTTCTGTGATGTTCTCGGAATCAATCCACTCGATATTGACCTTCGCGTTCTGGTAGTAACCCGCGTGGCGCAGCGCTTCGGCAACGCTGAGATAAGCGTCATGAAGCTCGACATATTTGCCTACAAGTCCGATTGCAACTGTCTTTTCGCGTGTTTTGATTCGCTCAATCATATGCTCCCAGTCCGCCAAATCCGGTTTGTGGGATTTGAGGTTCAGGTCACGGCATACGATGTCGGAAATATGCGCTTTTTCGAGCATTAACGGAGCTTCGTAAAGAACGGGAAGCGTCAGGTTTTCTATTACGCAGTCGGGCCACACGTTGCAGAAGCCCGCGATTTTGTCGAAAATAGCCCTGTCCGTTATCGGCTCGTCCGTCCTGAGAATGATGATATCGGGAGAAACTCCGAGCCCCTGCAGTTCTTTTACGGAGTGCTGAGTGGGCTTGCTTTTATGCTCGCCCGATGCTTTAAGATAAGGAACCAGAGTAACGTGAATGTAAAGTCTGTTGTCCTGACCTACTTCGTGGCCAACCTGACGTATAGCCTCAATAAAAGGCTGGCTCTCGATGTCGCCTATTGTGCCGCCGATTTCAGTGATTACAACGTCGGCGTCGGTCTTTTTGCCGACGGAATAGATAAAGCGCTTAATCTCGTCAGTGATGTGCGGAATAACCTGAACGGTCTTGCCGAGATATTCGCCCTTGCGCTCCTTGCTGAGAACGTTGGAGTAGACCTTACCTGTGGTGAGGTTCGAAAACTTGTTCAAATCTTCGTCGATAAAACGCTCGTAGTGGCCGAGGTCGAGGTCAGTTTCCGCGCCGTCCTCGGTAACATAAACCTCGCCGTGCTGATAAGGGCTCATTGTACCCGGGTCTACGTTGATATACGGATCGAGCTTCTGAGCAGCGACCTTGAGTCCTCTGGCTTTCAGGAGCCGTCCGAGGGACGCGGCGGTAATCCCCTTTCCGAGTCCCGACACAACTCCGCCTGTTACAAAAATATACTTTGTCATAATATCATCCATCCTTACTTATTCACTACAGATTCGTATAGCCCATTAGGCTTTCGTCAACTTCTCTCGCGCAGTCGCGTCCGTCACGGATTGCGCGCACTACAAGCGACTGACCGCTGTGCATATCGCCTGCGGTGAAAACATTCTTGACGTTCGTCCTGTGAGAGCCGTTTAATCCCGCAACATTGGTTCTTCCGTCAAGCTTAACGCCGAACTCATCCGTTACATAAGCCTCGCTGCCCAAAAATCCCGCGGCTATAAGAACAAGCTCGCAGTCAACGTTATACTCGCTGCCCTCGATTGGTTTCATCATAAGCCTGCCTGAATTCTCATCGCGTTCGGCTCTGAGCTTAACGAGCACAGCGCCCTTTAATTTGCCGTCGTCGTCCTTAAGGAACTCCTTTACGGTCGTCTGATATACTCTCGGGTCCTTACCGAACAGTCCGATTGCCTCCTCCTGACCGTAGTCGGTCTTGAGCACGCGGGGCCACTCGGGCCATGGATTGTTCGCGGCTCGCTTTTCGGGAGGCTTCGGCATCATCTCAAGCTGAAGAACGGACTTGGCGCCGTGGCGGATTGACGTTCCGACGCAGTCGTTACCTGTATCTCCGCCGCCTATAATCATAACATTCTTGTCCTTCGCGCTGATAAAGCCCTCCTTAAGTCCGTTGTCAAGCAGAGCCTTTGTTGTGGATTTGAGGAAGTCAACGGCAAAGTAAATACCCTCAGCGTCTCTGCCCTCTGCTTTAATATCGCGCGGATTTGAGGCTCCGCAGGCGAGAATAACACGGTCAAAGCTGTCTTTTAATTCTTTATAAGAAATATCCTTGCCGACGTTCACACCTGTTCTGAACTCAACGCCTTCCTCTTTCATTATGTCGATTCTGCGTTTGATAACCGCTTTATCGAGCTTCATATTCGGAATACCGTACATCAGCAGTCCGCCGACTCGATCACTGCGCTCAAAGACTGTCACACTGTGTCCTCTGCGGTTGAGCTGGTCGGCACACGCGAGTCCCGAGGGACCAGAACCGATTACGGCAATCTTCTTACCTGTTCTTACCTTTGGCGGATTAGCGCAAGCCAAACCTTCTTTGTAAGCGTTTTCAACGATAGCGTACTCGTTCTGACGAACAGTCACCGCGTCGCCGTTTGCTCCGCAGGTACACGCTTTCTCGCACAGAGCGGGACAGACTCTCGAGGTGAACTCGGGGAAGTTGTTTGTGATGCGCAGCCTTTTGTAAGCCTGCTCCCACGCGCCCTTGAACACAAGGTCGTTCCACTCGGGAATCAGGTTGTTTAAGGGACAACCCGACATCATACCGCCAAGCATCATACCCGACTGGCAGAACGGGACTCCGCACTCCATACAGCGCGCGCCCTGGCGCTTCTGTTCTTCACGGCTTAAGGGCTCGTGAAATTCGTTGAAATTCTTTATACGTTCTTCTACGGAGAAAGCGCGGGCTTCCTCACGGTCGTATTCCATAAATCCTGTAGGCTTACCCATTACGCTTCCACCTCTCTTTCGCTGATAATTGTGTTGAACGCCTCAATCTTGGCTTCGTCAAGGTCCATACCCTTAGCCTCGTTCTCGGCGATTTCCATTGTAATGCGCTTATAATCGTGCGGGATAATCTTCTTGAACTTCGGCAGATACTCCGCGAAATTATCGAGAATCAGCTTTGCTTTAGCCGACTTTGTCGCCTTGTAGTGCTCCTCAATCAGAGCTTTGAGCTTCTCAACATCAGCTTTTTCTTTGAGCTCAGAGCACTCAACAAGCTCTTTGTTGAGCCTGATATACAGGTGGTGATGTTCGTCGAGCACATAAGCGATACCGCCCGACATACCCGCGGCGAAGTTTTTGCCTGTGCGTCCGAGCACAACAACACAGCCGCCTGTCATATACTCACAGCCGTGGTCGCCGACGCCTTCGACAACCGCGGTCGCGCCTGAGTTTCGCACACAGAAGCGTTCGCCCGCGACGCCGTTGATAAACGCCTTGCCGCTTGTCGCGCCGTAGAGAGCAACGTTGCCGACAATGATGTTTTCCTCTGCCTTGAACTTGGAGTTCTTAGGCGGATATACAACGAGCTTACCGCCCGAAAGACCTTTTCCGAAGTAGTCGTTGCTGTCGCCCGAAAGCTCCAGCGTGAGTCCCTTCGGGATAAACGCACCGAAGCTCTGACCGCCTGAGCCGCTGCACTTAACGGTGTATGCGTCCTCGCTGAGCTTTGAGCCGTACTTTTTCGTAAGCTCCGAGCCGAACGCCGTACCGAGTGAACGGTCTGTATTTTTAACATCTATTTCAATTGTTTTCTTTTTGCCTGTGAGACTCTTTTCGAGAACACTCTCGTCAATTGTTTCGTTGAGTCTGAAATCGTAAAGGTGCTTGTTGTAATACTCAACCTTTTCGCCCTTGAAATCAAAACCGAGAATACCCGAAAGGTCAATCTCCTTCTCGCGCTCTGTGAGATTGTCGCGAGCTCTGAGCAGGTCGATTCTGCCTACGAGCTCATCAAGCTTACGCACGCCGAGCTTCGACATATATTCCCTGAGCTCCTCGGCGATAAAGCGCATAAAGTTTACAACATACTCGGGCTTGCCCGCGAATCGCTTTCTGAGCTCGGGATTCTGTGTCGCTACGCCGAACGGACATGTGTCGAGATTACATACTCTCATCATAGCGCAGCCAAGAGTTACGAGCGGAGCTGTTGCGAAGCCGTATTCTTCAGCGCCGAGGATAGCCGCTATGGCGACATCTCTGCCTGTCATAAGCTTGCCGTCGGTCTCAACGACAACCTTGTTGCGCAGGTTGTTCATAATCAAAGTCTGGTGAGCCTCGGCTAAACCCAATTCCCACGGTAAACCCGCGTTATAGATCGAACTCCTGGGAGCGGCA
>JAILPC010000130.1 GCA_024690465.1 Ruminococcus sp. | reverse complement strand
ATCAGCGTTGTCAAAATGATCGTCTTGTGAGTGACCGTCACCTGTGTTAACAACTGTAGAAGCGCAGAGCACGTCTAATTTTGTGAGTTCCTCTACTGTAATTACAGGAGAAGTATATAAAGTTTTCATATTAGTCTCTCCTCCTTAGTTTTCTGCGGGCATTGTCGCGATAATGCCGCTGTACTTAACTACATTTGTATAGTTAGCATAGTATGTCTTTCCGTCCTTAACAACATAGAAGCGAACTGCAACCTGATCGTTATCTGACATACCGTTAACCGCGAGTGTTACATAAGTATCTGTAGAAATGCCTGTGATACCGCTGTTTACCGAACCTTTGCAGTTGATTGTCTTCTCGCCGTTGCCGCCGTCCTTCTTGAGGTTAGTGAACTTAGCTGTAGCCTGATCCTTGCCTGTAACCTTAGCTACGACATAACCGTACTCATCAGCGTCGAACAAATCATCATCTGTAACCTTAGTTAAGATACGGAGACCCTTTGTTTCGATGTTGTTGCCGTCATTCGAAGAGGACTCGTTTGATCTTACAGCCTTAAGCTGGTAGCCTTCGATTTCAGCATCACTAGCAAAAGGAGCTGCGGGAGCTACGCCGTATGTGCCGTCGCCGTTCTCAACTACTTCAAATTCGTTAGCAAGCCAGCCTGCTTCTTCGAGTGTGCCGTTTCCTTTAGATGTCATGCTTCCGCTCGCAGTCGCTACGCGATGGCCTTGTTCATCAACGGGATTCTCATTCAATACAACTACGTTTCTATCGAATGTACCGCCGTCGATTATATAATTACCCCAGTTGGAGTCAGACATACGTCCGTTGAAAGTACCGCCGTGAACAACGATAGTTCCGGGAGATGAAGCATAAGGCTGTGTGGGGTTTGAGAGACCGGAGTAGAAGACTTTGCCTTCCTTACCTGCCGTAGTATCATCAATGCCTTGCGCACCGTTTACTGTACAATCATAGAAGGTGATTGTTGCGCCGTTTAAAGCGTGGATAGCTGTCTTGTTTCCGTTGTATCCATAATAGTAGCCGGCGTAGATATCAACTGTAGTATCATCTCCGCGAGCAATCAATGAACCGTAGTTATTGCCATTGGCGGGTCCCATAACAGCATTCTGAGTCGAGGTGTTTTCTGACTTATCAGTATTGCTGTTAACGATTGTGAGCTTTGTTCCGCTATTCGCTTGTATAGGCTGTGAAGCTGAAGTAGATGTGATATTGAATCCGTTGAGGTCTAAGGTGAGTGTCTTTCCTGAAATTGTAAACACTCCTGTCACACTCTTCAGCAGCTTAACTGTATCGCCGTTCTGAGCAGCTGAAATCGCAGTAGCGAGTGTCTCATACTTAGTGCTGTCGATCTGACATACATAGGAACCAACCTTTACGCCGTAGTTTCCGTTGCCGTCGTCTGTCGGGATATAACCTTCAGCGCAGAACTCCTCGGGAACTGCACTGTCAAATGTACCGCCTGAAACAGCGATATTGCCGTTGTTAGCGGCATTCTCAACGATGTTGCCGTTGATTGAACCGCCGCTGATTTCGATATCAGCAGGAACATCTACATAAGGATAGCTGGAATAATCTGTTTTTGTAGACTGAACAATATTGCCGTTAACTGTACCGTTAGTAATGTCAACGTCAGATTTTACCAAAAGATTACCGTTGAATGTACCGCCGTTGATTGTCCAGCCATCGTCGGAAGAAACGTAGAGCGCGTTAGCGTCGGATGTGTATGTACCGCCTTCGATTACAACCTTGCGTCCTGAAGAATCAGAGATACAGCCGTCGCCTGCGTATCTCTTGTTGATAGAGATACCGCCTGTCTGATCAGTTGATGTGTCCTTAATAGTAAAGGTCTTGCCGTTGGAGCTGGTATAAAGCGTAATACCCGAACCGCTGGTATTTCTTATAGTGTGACCGTTGAGGTCAAGGGTTGTTGTGTAGTCGCCGTCGATACCGACATTGCTTTTGATGTCAGCGATGAGCTTAACCTCGCCGTCTTCACCAGCGGACGCAACTGCGTCGTTAACGCTTGTGAATGTCTGACCGTTGTTTGTCCCGCCTACAACCTCTGCAACCTGAAGAGCAGCTGTGTTGGCATAAGCCTGTAAAGCGCCGTTAGCGTCAAGATAATAATAGTGACCGTCTAAAACAAAATATCTGTCAGCGCCTGTGGCGTCAACAAAAGTAGCGCTCAGAGATTCTGTCTGATCACAAGTGTCGAATACGCTGCCTGAGCAGGGCTGGCAAACCTTGTTGTTGTCAATATACCACCAGGAACCGTTGTAAACGTTTGTTGTGTCAGTTGTCTGTCTTGAATCACCACGGTTAAATAATACCCAGTTTGCGTCATCGGGAATCGCAACACCGTATACAGACTGACCTGAACCGTTGTCATACAGATAGGTTGTTGCTACCCAGTCGCCCGCTGTGGTTTCAGTAGTCGGATTCCAGTGCTCGTCATAACCTGTTGTTTCAACTTTCCAGTAATAAGCATAAAGAACGCCGTCAGAATCCCAGTTCTGGGCATCTGTAACGAAAACTGCCTTTTTATCTGATGAGAAAGCAGAAGCGTTAGCTACTGTAACAGCCATAACAGACATCATAGAAACAACCATCATTACCGCGAGGATAAGAGAAACTATTTTCTTTGATGTTCTCATTGGAATATCATTCCTTTCTTAATTTTCTTTTAGTTTTTCGAATAATTAATCGGTTTGTGCCGAAGTCCGCAATATCTGACCGAGCGAAGAAAGATTAAAACAATAATTATATTTCAAATTCCATATCGCATACCGCTTGCCGTTAAGGGCAGGACACAAGGGCGTTTGCCCGATTAATCTGTAATCGTATATTACGCGTCGATATACGATTACAAGTATACAGAAAATATACCATAATAATTATACCATAACTAAAATATCAATTGCAAGCAATTTTTAGTGCGTTTTTATACAATAATTAAGGCTCGTATTTGGTGAGCTTTTACAAAAATACGATTTTGTGACGTTTATAGGTTATCCGCGGCGTATTCTCATAATTAAACTGAAAACTGTTTGAAAAACAGCTGTTTTTTGCGGAAATATAAAAAAACACGTATTAGACAGAGCTAACCTATTGCATTTTGAGAAATTTATGATACAATTATATTAATACTTTAAGGAGGTTCATCTAATGGCATACGTAATTAATGACGATTGCATTATGTGTGGTGCTTGTGCGGATGAGTGCCCTGTAAGCGCTATTTCCGAGGGCGATGGCAAATATGTTATCGACGCTGACGCTTGTATCGATTGCGGTACTTGTGCTGACGCTTGCCCCGTAAGCGCTCCTCAGGAAGGCTGATACATACATACAGACAAAACGGCTCGGCTTGCGCCTTGCCGTTTTTTGTTTTGTCTGTTATAATATTTGAGGATTTAAGGATTTGAGGATTGAGGATTATGGCAAAAGGTGAAAGGCTCGAACCGCTCGGCGGCGGAATAGGGATATTCGTTGACGATATGTATCATTTTTCCACAGATACCATTCTGCTCGCGGATTTTTCAGCGCCCGCAAAGGGTATAAAGGCGGCTGACCTCGGCGCGGGCTGCGGAACAATTCCGCTGTTGTGGACGAGAAACGACAGGACAATCGACATTACCGCCGTTGAAATTCAGAGTGAAGCGTGTGAGCTGTTCAGACGCAGTATTGAACACAACGGCATTGAAAATATAGATGTAAAAAACATCGACCTCAGGGAGCTTGCGGGCGTTGTGCCGTTCGGGTGTTTTGATCTGGTGTCGTGCAATCCGCCGTACAAGCTCGGCGGCTCGGGTATCAAAAATCCCGACGGCGAAAAGCTGCTCGCGCGCCACGAGGAGAGCTGCACGATTGACGACGTGACGTCTGCCGCGAAAAAACTCCTGCAGTTCGGCGGACGCTTCGTAATGTGTCAGCGTCCCGAAAGGCTCACCGATGTGCTCGGCTCTATGAGGCAGAATGACCTCGAACCAAAGCGCATACGCTTTGTGCAGCAGCGTGAGGGCAAAGCCCCGAAGCTGTTCCTCGTTGAGGGCAGACGCGGCGGAAAACGCGGCGGTCTCGTCACCGAGCCGACGCTGTACATCGAAAGCGACGAGATGACAAAAATATACGGCGAATACAAGGAGGGTTACCTTGAGTAAGTTATATGTTGTGGGCACGCCTATCGGCAACCTGTCGGATATGTCGCCGCGCGCGGTCGAAACGCTGAGCGAGGTTGACTTTATCGCGGCTGAGGATACGCGCGTTACGCTCAAACTTCTGAATTATTTTGATATAAAAAAGCCGATGATAAGCTACTACGAGCACAACAAGCGTGAGCGCGGAGAGATTATCTGCGAGAGGATTCTCTCGGGCGAGAGCTGCGCTGTCGTAACCGACGCGGGAATGCCGTGTATCTCCGACCCGGGGGAGGACTTAATCAAGCTCTGTGAGCAGAAGGGAATCCCCACCGTGGTTGTGCCCGGTCCGAGCGCTGTTGTGTCGGCGCTTGCCGTCAGCGGACTTAGCACGGGCAGGTTCTGTTTTGAGGGCTTTCTAAGCGTCAACAAAAAGAGCCGCAAGGAGCATCTCGAAGCTCTCAAAAACGAGAGCAGGACAATGATTTTTTATGAAGCTCCCCACAAGCTCCCGACAACGCTGAAGGATTTGTACGCGTTTTTCGGCGACAGAAGGCTCAGCATTGTGCGCGAAATTACCAAAATCCACGAGGAAGTTATCCGCACAACGACAAAGCACGCCGCCGAGGTTTTAGCGGACAGCGGAATCAAGGGCGAGATTGTGCTTGTGCTTGAGGGCAAGGCAAGTGAAAGCGCCGAAGAATATACGCTCGAACAGGCGGTGAAGCTCGCTCAAAAGCTCATTGACGAGGGCTCAAAGGTCAGCGACGCGGCAAAAGAAGCTGCCGCCGCCACAGGCTTCAAGAAAAACGAAATTTATAAGGAACTTATATGAATTATCTGGAAAAAATCCACTCCCTCGACAAGTTCGGCTCGCGTCCCGGGCTTGACAGGATAACGCGGTTTCTCGATATCCTCGGCAATCCTCAGGACAAGCTCAGGTTTATCCACGTCGCGGGAACAAACGGCAAAGGCTCAGTGTGTCGGCTCTTAAGCTCCGTGCTCACCGACGCGGGGTATAAAACAGGGCTGTTTATCTCGCCGTATATTGTCGATTTCAGGGAGAGAATACAAATCAATAACGAGCTGATTTCTGAGGAAACGCTCAAAAACGCCGTTGACAGGACTTTTCCGTTAGTCGAAAAACTCCGTGACGAGGGCTGTGTGATAACCGAGTTTGAGTACGTTATGGCTCTTGAGTTTTTAATTCACAGCGAGTCCGACTGCGATGTGGTTGTCCTCGAGACGGGCATGGGCGGTCTGCTTGACTGTACAAACGTGATTAACCCGCCGCTGTGTACGGTTCTGACAAAAATCGGTCTCGACCACACCGCTGTGCTAGGCGATACAATTGAGCAGATTGCCGCTCAGAAGTGTGGAATAATCAAAAGCGGTTCGGTTGTCGTCACGTCGCCTCAGAGAGATGAAGCGATGAACGTAATCGAAAAAACATGCTCGGATAAGAACGTTAACCTGGTAAAGAGCGAAAACCTTGATTTGAAAGTAATCGCTGAAAAACTCACGGGCACCGAGCTGCTCTATAACGGCTTGGAGCTCAGTCTGAAGCTTCTCGGCGGTCATCAGATTGAGAACGCCGAGACAGCGCTCGCGGCGATTGAACAGGTCAGAAAAGAGCTCAGTATCAGCGACGAAAATATTATTAACGGCTTTGCCGAAACTACCAATCCCGCACGGTTTGAACTGCTGGGAGAAAACCCGACAGTTATTCTCGACGGCGCTCACAATCCCGACGGAATTGAAGCGCTTGTCAATTCATACAAAAAGTATTTCGGCGACGAAAAAGGACTTCTTGTGCTCGGTATGCTCGCCGATAAGGACAGCAAAAGCTCGGTGAAGCTGCTGCAAGGTATGTTCGATACGGTCTTTACTGTGCCTGTAGAAAACCCGCGAACGCTTTCAGCTGAGGCGCTTGCCGACGAGTGTCGGGAAAATTTTGGGGAAGTCGAGGCGTTTGACAGCGTTTTTAAAGCGTTTGACAAGGCGTATTCGCTCTGCGAAAAAAGCGGGATGGTACTCGTCATCGCGGGTTCGCTCTATCTCGCGGGAGAAATCCGACCGAAAATTTCAGGAAAAACATAATATGACAAACTTTTCAGCCTGTGCTCTGTATAATGAGGACAGGCTTTTTGATATAAAAAATTAAAGATTGAAAAAATAAAAGATTATAACTGGGTGGTTTTATGATAAATACAGATTTTAAGGACGATGTGCTGACGGTGTATCTCAGCGGCGAGATTGACCACAACCGTGCCGCGGGTATCCGCACGAAAATCGACGGGCGTGTTAACGCTCTGCGCCCGAAAACACTGGAGCTTGATTTTTCAAAGGTGAGCTTTATGGACAGCTCGGGTATCGGGCTTATAATGGGGCGTTATCGCTCGGTAGGGCTTATCGGCGGAAATCTGAGGGTTGTCAACATACCCGACAATCTCTCAAAAATCGTTAAGCTCAGCGGAATAAGCTCACTGGGGGTGCTCAAATGAATGTGATTAACGAAATGCACCTTAAGTTTATGAGCAAAAGCTCAAACGAGAGCTTTGCACGAAGCGCCGTCGCGGCGTTTGTGCTGGAGCTGGACCCGACAATTACCGAGCTCGCCGACATCAAAACCGCCGTGAGCGAGGCTGTGACAAACGCGATTGTCCACGGCTACCGCCGCGGGAGCGGAATGATTTACATAGACGCAAAGCTCACCGACGACAACAACGTGATTATCAAAATCCGTGACAAAGGCGTCGGAATCGAGGACATAAAGCAGGCTATGCAGCCGCTGTTCACAACAGCCGAGAGCGAGGAACGCGCGGGACTGGGCTTTGCCGTTATGCAGAGCTTCACTGACAGCGTCAAAGTGAGCTCAAAGCCTCAGAAGGGCACAAGCGTAACGCTCAAAAAGCGCATTGTTCCGCTCAGATGAATGAATACGACAAATGTGTCAGCGATAATCTCGGGCTTGTCAGAGCTTGCTGCAAGCGCTTTAAGGACAGGGGCGTTGAATACGACGACCTCTACTCGGCAGGCTGTCTCGGGCTTGTGAAAGCTGTCAGAAACTTCAATCCCGACCTTGGGCTCAGGCTCTCGACCTACGCGGTACCCGTAATACTCGGCGAGATAAAGCGGCTTTTCCGTGACGGCGGCACGGTCAAGGTCAGCCGAAGCCTTAAGGAGCTGTCGCTTAAGATAAAGCGGTTTTCGACAGCGTTTCAGCTCAAAAACGGACGTGAGCCGAGTATCAACGAGATTTCACAAGGGCTCGGCGAAAACGTCGAAAAGCTGAACGACGCGCTCAATTCAAGCAGGATACCGCTCTCGCTGACTCCCGAAAGCGACGACAGAGAGATTGAAATCCCGACTGAGGATATTGCCGAAAAGCTGACGGAAAAGCTCGCGCTGAGAGACGTTATCAAAACGCTTGAAAGCGGCGACAAAAGGATAATCGAGCTGAGGTACTATCAGCGCAAAACCCAGACAAAAACCGCCGAGGAGCTCGGTATGACGCAGGTACAGATAAGCCGCCGAGAAAAGAAAATACTTTCGCTGCTAAGGCAGAAACTAAGCTGATAATCTGACTTTTTATATATCTCCCAACAACAAATCCGTCGCGTGTTACGCGGCGGATTTGCTGCAGCAGTCATTTGTGGTCGGGTAGAAACCTTCGCTAACCCGAGAACTTTGTGTTACGATTGTATTAATAACGGAATAAACAAATTAAGCCCAAAGATTGTGCAACCTTTGGGCTTCGCTTTAAGTATAGGATATATTTAGTCCGGGAACTAAACGTTTGAATTATCGATATTTTTGTTCTCGACATTCACTGACCGCTAGCCACTAACCACTGACCGCTAAAACTAATCCAGTTCCTCATACATCTTCTTGAGGTCCTCGAGGTCGTACGGCGTCTGCTGATAGACGTAGTAGTTGAGCCAGTTCGAGAACAGCAGGCTCGCGCTGCTGCGCCATTTCATAGGCGGGTCCTTTGTGGGGTCATCATCGGGGAAGTAGTTGGCGGGAACCTTGATGTCAAGTCCCTTGTTGATGTCCCTGAAATACTCGTTGGCGAGTGTTTCGCGGTCATACTCGGCGTGGCCGAGAATATAGAACGCTCTGCCGTTTTTCTTGCCGATAATTGATACACCCGCTTCGTCGCTCTTGGCGAGGATTTCCAGCTTCGGGTTTTCGTAGTTATATATATCCTCCTCGACAACGCCCGTATAACGGGAGTGGGGGAGCATAAACTTGTCGTCAAAACCTCTCATAAGCGGGTGAAGAGGGTTGAGTATACGGTGCTCATATACGCCAGACAGCTTTTCCTTGAACTCATACTTGCGTATTCCGTAGCGGTGATAAAGTCCTGCCTGCGCTCCCCAACAGATGTGGAGCACGGAGTAGACGTTCTTTTTTGCCCAGTCCATAATCTCGCAGAGCTCGTCCCAGTAATCGACCTCTTCAAAGTCGAGCTGTTCAACGGGCGCGCCCGTGATAATCATTCCGTCAAACTTCTGGTCTTTTATCTCGTCAAAGGTTTTGTAAAATGTTGTCAGATGTCTGCGCGAAGTGTTCTTTGACTTGTGTGTCGCCATCTGAAGAAGCTCGATGTCAACCTGAAGCGGACTGTTGCCGAGCAGCCTTAACAGCTGTGTCTCGGTGACAACCTTGGTGGGCATTAGATTGAGTATGACAATTTTGAGCGGACGAATGTCCTGCGCCATAGCTCGCTCCTCGGGCATAACGAAAATGTTTTCGCTCTCGAGAATTTTTATTGCGGGTAAGTTTGTCTGAACTTTAATCGGCATATATTCACCACCTTTTTAATTGCGCATTGCGAATTGCGAATTAATATTGCTTGCCCCAGTATACCATATGCTTTGCGGGTTTGCCGCAGCATACGCAGGTGCCGCTGAGCTGCTCCTCCTCAAAGGGGATACAGCGGCTTTTGACGCCGCCTGTCTCTTCCTTGAGCTTATCCTCACACGCGCTGTCGCCGCACCACATAGCCTTGATGAAGCCGCCCTGCTCCTTGCCGAGATTGATAAACTCGTCGTGCGTGAGAGCAATGTGTGTTTTGTCTTTCATATTCTGAAGCGCCTTTTCGTACATAGCGTCGTGTACGTCCTGAAGAGTTTTTTCGATTGTCTCTGAGAGCTTGTCAATCGGCGTGAAAATCTTTTCACGGTTATCGCGGCGTACTACAACGCACTGACCTTTTTCGATATCCTTGGGACCGATTTCAACTCTTACAGGCACACCCTTCATCTCGTACTCGGAGAACTTCCAGCCGGGTGCGTGATCGCTGTCGTCGAGCTTTACTCTGAATTTATCCTTGAGCGCGTCTTTGAGCTCGTTTGCCTTGTCGAGCACGCCCTCTTTGTGCATAGCGATAGGCAGGATTACTACCTGAATCGGGCTGATTTTAGGCGGAAGAACGAGACCGTCGTCGTCGCCGTGAACCATAATGATAGCGCCTATCATTCTTGTCGATACTCCCCACGAAGTCTGGTGGGGATAGTGGAGCTTGTTGTCTCTGCCCTGGAACTTGATGTCGAAGCTCTTGGCGAAGCCGTCGCCGAAGTAGTGCGATGTGCCGCCCTGAAGCGCAACGCCGTTGTGCATCATCGGCTCAATTGTGTATGTAGCCTCGGCGCCCGCGAAGCGTTCCTTCTCGGTCTTTTCGCCGACAACAGCGGGAATCGCGAGAGTTTCACGGTAGAAGTCCTCATATACTTTGAGCATACGGAGGGTTTCTTCCTTTGCCTCCTCGGGAGTTTCGTGAAGCGTGTGGCCTTCCTGCCAGAGGAACTCGGAATTTCTGAGGAAGGGACGCGTTGTCTTTTCCCATCTTACTACCGAGCACCACTGATTGTAGAGCTTGGGCAGGTCGCGGTAGGTCTCGACAACGTTTCTGTAATGCTCACAGAAAAGAGTCTCGGATGTGGGACGAACGGCGAGGCGCTCGGTGAGCTTTTCGCTGCCGCCTGTTGTTACCCACGCGCACTCGGGAGCAAAGCCCTCGACGTGGTCTTTTTCCTTCTGCAAGAGGCTCTCGGGAATGAACAGCGGCATATATACGTTCTCTACGCCTGTTTCTTTGAAGCGCCTGTCCATATCAGCCTGAATATTCTCCCAGATAGCGTAGCCGTAAGGGCGGAAAACCATACAGCCCTTTACGCTGGAATAATCTATAAGCTCCGCTTTTTTTACGATATCGGTATACCATTTTGCGAAGTCCTCGTCGCGACCTGTTATTGCCTCGACCATTTTTTTATTATTTGCCATATTTTCCTCCGAATTACCTAAAAGATTAACATTACTATTATACAGAAGTATTAAGAAAAATTCAAGTTTATTTTATCGCCGCGCCATAAAACTTCAAAACATACTCCATAAACTCCCCGTCAAGCTCGTTTGCTTTCTTTTTGTCGGGGTTTTTGAAAGGATTTTGGCGATATTTCATCGTGTACTCAGCCGCCGAGTCGGACAGCCAGATTGTCGAGTGATTCCCTCGGCTTGAGCCCACCTCAAAGCAGGCGGCGTTGGGGTTTCTGAGCTCGTCCCTGTGCGAATAAATGCTGATATCATAGGGGACTGTCGTGTCGTTTTTACCCTGGAATACCGCGACAGGAGTGTCGGTTGAGTTAATCGCTTCATACGCCTGTGTGTTGGAGTTTTCGCCCAGCAGAACGTAGTTGTGAGCGTACATAAACGGGTACTCTATATCGGCGAGAAAACCGATGTGGTTTTTGGTGTGGCGGTGCATAAGCTCCAGAGGGGAGTTGAAGCCCGAAACCGACACAACCGCCGACACGCGGTCGCTGTCGTTGAGCGACGTTACGGCGGCGTACGCGCCCTCGCTGTGACCGTAGAGCACAACGGGCTTTGAGCTGAGCGAGCCGACGTATTCGACGGCGGCTGCTGTGTCGAGCCGTGACTGAGCGAGCCCTATCTGACTGTCGCCATCGCTCTGTCCGACGCCTGTGCCGTCAAACGTAAACACCGACCAGTTGTTGTCGACAAAATACATTATTTCGCTGAGGTGTCTGTCCGAGGTGCAGTGATAGCCGTTTATTACAATAACCGTGCCGATACTGTCCCTTGAGGTTGTGTAGTAGTAGCCGCAGAGCTTGTTTTCGCCCGATTTGAAAACCTTTTTTGTCCTTGGATATTTTGAACTGTCGATATCAGAGTATGAGTAGAACAGCGGGTTCTCTTTTTCGTCATATCTGCCGAACATAACCGAGAACACGCACATTGAAACTATCACCGATAGCAGTGAAAATGATATTAAAAAAATCACGAGAGAAATAATCACCCGTTTTAGTGTTTTGTGTTTTTGGGGAGTATTATTCATTGCCGTTATCCTTATTGCAGGGTTATACAATATTATACATCAAAACGTCCGCAAAAGGCAACAAAAAAACAGCGCCCTCGCGAGCGCCGTTTTACTGATGATTAATAGTAATAATGTAATCCGCTGTAGGAGTTTACGTTAGCTATAATTGCTATGATAACGATGAAGTAGATAGCCCAGAAAACCGTCATTACAATGCCGACAATCAAACCGATTCTGGAGAGAATACGACCTGTGATTGACATTCCGCAGGGAACGCCGCCTGCTCTTACATAAGCGTTTGACTTGCCCATGCCGAGAGCGGAAATAATGATACCCGCGATTGAGCCGATAGGCGTCCACGCCAGCGCGAGACCTACAATACCCATAATAAGGATAGTCTTGGGTGTGGGAGCGTCGGCAGACTGTGTACGAGTAATATTAACGTTTGTCTGCTGATACTGATACTGAGGCTGTACAGGTTGAACAGGCTGTACAGGCTGCTGATACTGCGGCTGCTCAGGCTGTTGATACTGCGGCTGCTCAGGCTGCTGATACTGCGGCTGCTGCTCGGGTGTGTAGTTGTTATTCATTTCATCCATAATAGATTTTCTCCTTTTTTTAATATACCCCAACAAGGTATTTTAATTATAATACAGTTGACTGTAAAAATCAACTATAGCTTTGTCATATTTTTTTTCGTCGATAATTCTCAGACGCGAATGCTCGCCGTGTTCAAACCAGACGAGCTGTTTTTCGCAGTCACATTCATCATACATCATCTGAGCCTTTTCGGGCAGCGAGTATTTGTCTTCTCTGCTGTGCAGGAACAGAATCGGCTTTTTGAGCTGTCCGACACGGTTTTTCGGGCCGTTCGTGATAATGTTCGCGTGTGAGAACAGCAGAATAAGAAGTCCGACCTCAAAAGCCACAGGCTGAATCGGCTTGCGCTTTTGAGTTTTCATATTATTTATAAATGAGTCGTAAAATTTCGGGAACATTCCTTCAACAGTCAGCGCCGAGATATAGTCGGGACAGGTCTTGTCGGTTATCGCGAAAATTGCCGCCGACGCGCCTATGCATATACCGTGCAGAATGACTTTTTCGTTGTGCTTTTCGTCGTGCAGAAATCTGCCCCAGTTGATGATATCCTTGTATTCTCTCATCCCGAATGAGGTCACGCGTCCGTCGGACAAGCCGTGCGCGCGGTTGTCGATTACGAGCACGTTGCAGCCGAGCTGTCTGTATGGCTCGGCAAAGTAATAGCCGTAATAACACGCCTCGGTTCTGCCCGCGATAATGATTACCGCGCACTTGCCGCCGAAGTCGAAGTATTCGCCGCAGAGGCGGTATCTTCCGCTCTGTATGTCGACAGGTGTTTTGTGCTGTTCATACTTTTTGCCCCACTCGAGACCTGTATCGTACATTTTTGAGTACTCCTCGTCCTCGGGGAAGCTGCACACACGTCCCCATTTGTTTTTGCTCGTTCTGACAAAAAGTATCAGATAAAGCACAACGGCGATGAGTATCATCGGCAGTATCAGCAAAAAGAAAACCGCCGCTATAGCTATCCAAATCCAAAGTGACATTTTTACTCCTGTTTCAATGGGTGCGGACAAAGCCGCCATTCACTGTTCACTAATCACTGACCACTGATTAAATTATGCCTATTATAAAGTGATAAATCTGCTGACCGCCGTCGATTGTTTCGACGGTGAGGTGAGGGAACTCCTCGTTGACCGCGCGCTCAAGCTCGGCTGATTTTTCTTCGGAAATTCCGTCGCCGCGCATCACGGTGAGGGTTTCCATCATCTCAATATCGGGAACGTGTCTGAGACCGTCGACAATAGCTTTGAGCCAGTCTGAGCTTACGCAGACAAGCTCGTTATTGATAAGCGCTATATCCTCGCCTTTTTTGCAGCTGATTTCGTGATATGAGTAATCGCGCGAGGCTACTGTCTGGGATAGAGTCACAACGTCCTCCATGCCAGATTTCATCTGCTCGATGCGCTCTTCGGGTGTGCTGTTGAACTTATCGTCCATAGCAAGGGCGTAATATCCCTCGGCAAAGCTCTTTGTCTTGATGACCGTAATGTTATCAAGACCGCTCAGCTCAGCCGCCTGTTCCGCGGCGAGGATAATGTTGGAGTTGTTCGGGAGCACAACTATGTTGTCGGCGTCAAGCTCCTTGAATGCCTCAACAAACTCCTGTGACGAGGTGTTCATCGTTGAGCCGCCGTCAATTATCAGGTCGCTGCCAAGCTCGGTGAACAGGTCTTTGAGACCTTTGCCGTTGACTACCGAGACAATAGACAGCTCCTTGTGCTCCTTCGGCCTGGCTTTTATGTCGTGTTCGTTGTGCTGAAGCTGCATATTCTCGAGCTTGAATGTAAGAAACTCGCCGAAACGCTGGCTTTGTTCAATAATTTTTGAAGGCTTTTTGGTGTGGATATGCACCTTGACGCGCTTGCCGTCACGCACAACTACGAGCGAGTTGCCGTGATTCTGCAGAGCGCCGATGTACTTGTCTATGTCAAAATTCTGGTTGTATCTGGGATTCACCATCAGCTGGAGAATGAACTCCATACAGTATCCGTCATCAAAATCGGAGTACTCGTTGAACAAGTCAAAGTCGAGCTCGGGCTTGCTGTCGGGCTGTGATGAAGCTGTTGTGTCGGGCTGAACAATTTCGCCGTAGAGGTATTTGAGCATACCTTCAAAAATGCAGATAAAGCCCTTTGCTCCGCTGTCCACAACGCCCGCCTCTTTGAGCACCGCGAGCATCTCGGGAGTGTAGGCGAGAGTTTTCTTCATCTCGGCTACATACATTGAGAGTATCGTGTCGATTGACGTGCTCCTGCCTATCTGGGTTCTGATGTTCTCGATACCCTCTCTGGCTACCGAGAGAATTGTGCCCTCAACAGGATTTATAACGGACTGATACGCTATGCGGTAGCCTCTGATGAGTCCGTTCCTCAGCTCGCCAGGACCTATGAAGTTGCAGTGCGAAAGCTCCTGAAAAAAGCCCGTAAAGAACTGCGAGAGAATAACGCCCGAGTTTCCGCGGGCGCCGAGCAGCATTCCCGCGCTGAGAGATTTCAGAAACGCGCCTGACTCACTTCGGTCGTTGGAGCGGCGTATTCCGTTCTCAAGCGTGAGACGCATATTTGTGCCCGTGTCGCCGTCGGGAACGGGGAAAACGTTCAGTTTGTTTATTTCGTCCTCGTGTGACTGAAGAAGATAAAGCCCGTTTTCGAGCATTTTCTTCAGATGGAAGCCGTTAATTTTTCTTGTACCCATATGAGCACCGCCTTTTAAGAATTCGCAATTCGAAATGCGTAATTCGCGATTAGGATATAGGATATTTAAAACCTATTACCTGATACCTTACTTAAGATACTTATTAATTATCTCGGTTTCTTCTTTAAGTCCCTCTGAGATAGGCTTGCCGAAGTAGTACGCCGCCATAAGTCCGGGACCTATGTTGATTCCGTTAGCGGGATATACGTCGTTGATATAGATAGCCTTGGGGTGGAATTTTTCTTCAATCATCTTTTTGTACTGCTCAGCCTGGGGAAGTCTGTTTGTGTGAGCAATAAAGACAATCTGCTCCTCGGGATTCTCAATAGTCTCGCCAATGTATGAGAGCAGCGCGGGATACGCTTTTTTGGCGCCCTTTGCCTTGCCGATAACCGTTGTAAGACCGTTGTAGTCGAACTCGCCGAGGGGCTTTATGCCCGCAAGCTTTCCGAAGAAAGCCTTCGAGTGTGTGAGACGTCCCTTTTTCGCTACGAACGAGAGGTCGTCAAGCCAGCCTGCCTGGTGATAACGGTTCTTGTTGTTTTCGATATATTCAGCAACCTCGTCCATTGACTTTCCTTCGTTTCTGAGGATAGCCGCGTTAACCGCCATAAGACCGAAGCCTGTTGTAAAGCGGCGTGAATCAACAACCTTGATGTTTGCGTCGGGGTGCTTTTCGAGCACAGCTTCCCTGGCCTTTGAAGCGAAGTTGAATGTTCCGCTCATTCCTCCCGAAATTGTCATAGTGAGCACATCACAGCCCTCGGAAACGAATTTTTCAAAAACTTCCGTGAACTCGGCAACGTTGGGCGGAGCAGTGGAATAGCCGTTGGGGTCCTTCTTTAAATCCGTATAGAATTTTTCGGCTGTTGTGTCAACCCACTTGGGGTAGGTAACTTTCTCGGTTTTGTCGGGCAGAGTCATATGACCGCTCAGAACGTCGATGTCAAATTCTTTCTGAAACTTCTCGTTGAGGTCACAGGTTATGTCACAGAGAATCCTAAATTTTTTCATTTTTCATATCCTTTCAAAAATATTTATTGATAAAGTTTTTTACTTCATGTTGCAGTTTTTCGCCGCCCGCGATAAAGCTGACGGTGTGATTTCCGTTTTTAACTAAGTAAAATTGCTTTGCGCTGCCGCAGGAATCATAATTCAGTCTGCCCTGTTCGGGCGGAACCGTGGTGTCGTTTTCGCCGTGAATAAAAAACGCGGGAATCTGAGTTTTTCGGAGTGAGTCGGCGACAGGAGTTTTTATGTCGATATGCAGGTTTGTTTTTATGAGCAAACACTCTATCGGGAGCATAAGCCGCCACGGAACATGCCTGAGAATATGGTCGTGCTTCAGCTGGTTGTACGGCGAGGTAAAAGCGCAGTCGATTATCATAGCCTTCACAACGTTTTTGTCAACCTTGTCGGATGCGTAGCCGACTGTCGCGCCGCCCATTGATATGCCGTAGAGCAGGATATTGCCGTTACCTGTTATTTCGCGAACCTTGTCAATCCAGCACAGCACATCATACTGTTCCTTAAGTCCGAAGCAGATGTTTTTGCCGCCGCTTCTGTCGTGCCCGCGCTGATTGACCAACAGTATATTAAAGCCCTGTCTGTGCAGGAACTCGCCCTGAACCGCGAAGTTGTAGTCGGGTCCCGAGGCGTAGCCGTGCACGCAGATAGCGGTTTTGTCGAGACTGCCGTCGTACAAATCGGCGCAGAGCTTTGTTTTGTCCCTGCCCTCGATTGTGAGTGTCTGTTTGTCAAGCTTCGACAGATAGTCTGTCGAGAAGCTTATGTTTCCGACAAACGGCTCATAGTAGCTCAGACTTTTGCGCTCGCTGAGCGGTGTGGTCGTCTTTCTGCCGAAAACGGAAAAGTACGCCACAACCGACGGACCGACAATCAGAATTATGTAAAGAAGTAGTATTATTAAAACTGTTATCAGTATCCACATATTACGTTTTTTGTTCCATTGACGCTAAATACTTTTTGCGCAGCTCGTCCACCTGTGAGCAGTATTTTTCGCCGAAAACACACTCATAGGCGAAGTGCTCGCAGTTGTTGTGAATGATGTTGTAGCCCTTTTCGCCGATACGGGAGCGCGCGAGCTCAACTGTCTTCTGAGGTTTGAAGCGCTTGCGTCTTTCTTTGAAATCAAGCTGAGCGACCTCGACAATTTTTCCGCACGAAAAGACGTCGATGTCGGTAGTTACGACTTCAACCTTGTCCATATCGGTGCGGTACTCGGGTATGGGAGGCATTCCGAACTGAATAACCTCGTCCTCGCTTACGAAAATGCCGATGTGAAAAAACTGTCCGAGCGGAATTCTTATCATATCGCCCGCTTTACATTCACCGGGAGCCCACTTCATTTCAGTTTTCCCTCAATGTATGTAACAACGTCGCCGATTGTCTCGAAGTCGGACATTCCTACGTTGTCAAAGTAGATGCCGAAGGTCTCCTCAATCGCGATAACCATATACAGGATATTGACCGATGTGAGTCCGAGCTCTGTCACGAGCTTGGAGCTTTCGGAGTATTTGTCGGCGTCAACAGTACCTCTGTCGTCGGCGCTTATGAGAATATCTTTCAGCTTTTCATAGATTGCGTTTCGGCTCAGTTGCATTTTTTGTACCTCACGATTTTCATGCTCGGTGTGCGCTCAAAGTCCTTGTCACGGATTGTGATTTTGCTGACACGCTGATAGGGGAGCAGTGACGCGTTGACTTTTTCGAGCTCTTTTGTGATGTATTCGCCGGGGTTCTCAAGTCCGAGCTTCGCAATTTCGGTAGCTCTGGGAACAACCTCGAGAGCGAGAATGTGTGTGCCGTTTTCGTTTACGTCCTCAAACACCTGGCTGTCCATAATAACGTCCAGCGCGTTGAACTTAGCTTCAACCTCGGCGGGACTTACGTTCTCGCCGTTAGAGAGAATGATTATTTCCTTGATACGGCCTGTGATGTAAAGGAAACCGTCGTCATCTATCTTTACAAGGTCGCCTGTCTTGAACCAGCCGTCCTCATACGCGTCCTCTTCCTCGCCGATATAGCCGTCCATCATATTTTTACCTTTCAGCCAGAGCTCGCCGTTTACGATGCGGAGCTCCTGGTTGGGATAGGGGATACCTACGGACTCGGGCTTTGCGAGACTTTCGGGATTGCCCGAAACAAGGTTAGCCGACTCTGTCAGACCGTAGCCGCCAAGCAGGGCAATGCCCATCTTGTTGTATTCGCTTACGAGATAAGGCGGAACCGTAGCCGCGCCGCAGATAATTGACTTGAGGTCGTCGCCGAGCATGTTCTTGCCGAACTTCTTTGAGAGAGTCATAGCCATCTCCGCGAGAGCGGGAACCATTACCATAATGGTAGGTCTGAACACAGCGATGTCCTTGAACATATCCTTGTTGTTGCGGCAGATATACATCGCGCTGCCTGTGTAGAGCGAGGTCATAAGGTTGCGGATAAGACCGAAAACATGCGACAGCGGAAGCACAAGCAGATATCTCTGATTGAAAACATCCTTGTAGCCGTAGCAGCCGTTTACGGTGCCCTGCATAACAGCAGCGTTGTTCAGCAGAGCGCCTTTGCTTCTGCCTGTTGTGCCGCCCGTGAACATAATCACACAGGGTGTTTCGCCGCTTGTGATAACGGCGCTTTCGCTTTTGCCTGACTTTGTGTCAATGCCGATAAGCTCGATGTCGGGACGCTTAGCCTCGATGATAGCGGTGTTGTCCCTGAGTTCAGGCTGATAAACGAGTTTGTTTATGCCGAACTTCATACAGCAGCCGAATACGGTCATAGCGTCGAGCTGGGCGGGGAGAACAACAGCAGTATATCCCAGAGTAACAACGGCGAGATACGCCTTGACAAAGTCGTAGGAATTCGCGGCGTAGATGCCCACGCGTATTGCGCTGTCAGCCTTTACCGCGCCTCTGAAGTCAGCGGCGTCTTTTTCGAGCTGAGCGAAGCTGTAGCTTGTGCCGTTGTCAACTATTGCGGTGTTGTCCGCAAAGCTCTTGACGCAGTCGAGCCACATTTCGCTGACAGTGTCGCAGTCCCTTATTCTTCCAAAGGTTTCCGCGTCAGTATATTTGCGGAAAAGCTCCTTTGTATCTGTTTTAATGATATCCATAATTCATTACCTCACTTTATATTTGCCAGAGCTTCGAGCTCCTTTTCTTTATCACGCAGAGTTTCGGCAAAAGCGTCAATCTGCGAAAATGTCTGTTTTTGCCCGAGCGAGTTTACGTCAACCGCTTCGCCTATGGCGAACACACAGCGGTTGTACCAGTGCTTTCGGGGCTTTAAATACACGGGGACAATGGGTTTTCGGCTGCGTACAGCCATCAGCACAACGCCCGATTTGAACACGTCTATTCTGTCGCTGCCGTCGCTTATGTGTCCCTCGGGGAACATAGTCACCAGCTCGCCCGAGTTAAGGTGCGAGACGATGTTGCGGAAGCTCTCCATATCGAGGTTGTCCTTGTCAATCGGAATACAGCCGAACTGTTTGAACCACCACGCAGATTTTCCCTCAAAAAACTGCTTGAGACACACAAAGTGATGTCTGCGGTACCAGATTGCCGCCATAAGCGCAATCGGGTCAAAAAATCCGTTGTGGTTGGCAATTGCGATTGCTCCGCCGCGTATTCTTTTTTTTGCTTCTTTTGACGAGTACAGATATTTAGGTCTGCACATTATAAACGTCGGAATCGCGGCGGTCACCTTTACAAAGTCATAGATAAAGTTTTTAAAGGCGAAAAGCCGCGCTTTATTTGTCTGATTGTTTTTCATTCAACAATCGCTCCAGCTCGATAATTTTGTCACGCAGCGCTTTTGTCGCGCTCGATAAGTTCTCTTTTTCGGACAAGCTGCCGTCAACAAAGTCGTTGAGGTCAATCGGCTTGCCGACAATTACGCGCGCCCGTTTTTTGCTGAAATACAAGCCGTTTGTAAAAACGGGTATAACAGGCGAGTTAGCCAACAGGGCGATATAAGCCGCGCTTGTCTTGAACTCCAGAGGACGCTTTTCGCCCTTGAGCGGCAGACGGCTTTCGGGAAAGATACCCACAACGCCGCCCTTGTCGAGAATGTCGATTGACTTTGACACAAAACCGAAGTTTTTCGCGTCACGGTTGACGTATATTCCGCCCATAGCCTTGAGAAACAGCCCGAGCGGCTTTTTGTCGAAAAGCACCTCCGCCATCTGTACTCTGAGCGTTCTGAAAAAGAACACAAACAGGTACACGGCATAGTCGAAAACCGAGGTGTGGTTTGAAATGATAACCGCCTTGCCTTTTATTCTGCGCGACTGTACGCTCTTGTCCTCGTAATACACCTTGGTGCGGAAGATAAGAAACTGAACAGGCCACGCCGTGATTTTAACAAAGGCGTTGAATAATCTGATAAGCATTACTGCTCCTTTATAAACTTATATATATCCTTGACGGTACTCAGGCTCTTGTCGGAGCTTGTCGGGAACGCAATTCCGAACTCCTCCTGAAGCTTCGCCGTCATAGCGAGATAATCAAGAGATGAACCTCCCAAATCCAGGAAGAAGTCAGACCTCGGGCTGATTTCGCTCTTTTCTCTGTTAAGCGTCAGCGCGAAAACCTCTGTCAGGTGAATCATAAGGCTGTCTGTTTCGTCGTCTTCGCTTTGCTCCTCGGGAGTAACTACCGTCAGTCTGTTTTCAAGGTAGTCGTTCTTGATTCTGAGTCTGTTCAGCTTGAACTCCTCGCCCTGCAAGAGCGCGTCCGAGGTGAAAACGATTTTCTTAATCTCGCCGCTGAGATTCAGCATTTCGGTTATTGCTTTTACTTTTTTTTCGATAACAGCGAGGTTGTCGGCTGTTATATAGCGGTTAACGGATACTATCAGAACGGGAGCGTCCGCGCCGTTCTCTTTGATTCCTATCAGACAAACGCCGTTAGTCTTCTCGATGGTGTCATATACGGGTTCAATAATGTTCGGGTTGAGGTTTTCTCCTGTCGGCGAGATTATGAGGTCGTCTCTGCGTCCGAGAATTCTGTATCGTCCGTTCTCACATTCCGCGAGGTCGTGAGTATTGAACCACTCGGGAGTCGCCTTCTTTTCACCGTTTTCGATTATGTAGTTGGCGATACCCTTGCCCTTGACGAGCAGCTCGCCCTGTTCGTTTATCTTATATTCCGTGAACGACATCGGTTTGCCGACCGAACAGGAGTTGAGGATTCTTCTGTTTGACGAGAGCTCCACCGAGGTAATGCCGATTTCGCTCATACCGTAGCCGTCAGCCAGTCTGTAGCCTATGGCGTTGAAGAACTCGAGCACCTCTGACGAGATATTGCTGCCGCCTGTAATCAGAAAGCTGATACTCTCGCCGAAAAGGTTTTCTCTGACCTCCTTGAAAGCGAGCTTCGAGAACGCGTTGCCGATAAGCGGAGCGCCGCATGTTTTGCGCGCGATTTTCATCGCCTTTTCAAACTTCTTTACAGTCTTTTCGCCGCGGTTCTTAATCGTGCGCATAGCCTCTTTGTAGACTGTTTCCCAGAACAGCGGAACGGCGAAAATATGCGTAATCTTGTGGCGCTTGACCGTGTTTACAATTGTCTGCGGAGCTAAGTCGTTAAGCTGAACGAACGTCCGCGAAAAAAACGCGAACCATATGTATACCGCTACGAGACCGAAAATGTGATAAAACGGCAGAAAGCAAAGCTGTTTGAGCCTGCCGTCATAGTGCTTTTTAACAAGCTTACATTCTTTGATGATGCTGTAGCTGTCGTGTATCTGATAGTAAAATTCCCGTGCCGTATAGGCGCAGATTTTTACGCTCGCCGATGTGCCCGACGACATAACGAGAATAGCGTCGCCTGTGCCGTCCGATGTCGGCGTGAGCTCCGTCTTGTCGGCTGTGACACTTTCGGCTCTGATGGTTCTGACAGAGTACTCGCGTTTGTCGGAGATGACCGCCTTTGCCCCCGCGTCCTTAATCGCCTGTTTCGCGAGAATGTCGCTGAGCCTCAGATTAATCAGCAGCGGATTAAATCCCGCGAGAATAACCGCCCAGAAGATTTCAATCCACTCGATTGAGTTATCCATGCTTATGCCGACAACCGAGCCCTGCTCAGTGTCCGACAGGATTTCCTTAAGCGCGGCGGCTCTTCTGAGAATGTTTTGCCTAGACTGACCGTATGTAAAGGTGCGGATTCTGTAGCCCTCGCTCTTCTCAAACATAATGTTATCACGTTCTCTGAACATAAGCTCAAACAGGCTCAGAAAACAGCGCTCTGCCTTATCAAAATCAGCGAGCTTCGCCTCGACAAACGCGTCGATATTATTAAATTGTCCCAGTCCGTAATCCTTCATAACAACCGTCCTCAGAACACCGCGTCTTTAAACGCACATATACAAATAACATATTATCACAAATTTGCTTATAAATCAATGTTTTTTGACAAATATCGAAAATGTAACGCAGTGGAAAATGTATGAAATTGTTGACGTATACAAACAAAAACGTTATAATAAAGAGTAATGAAAAATTAAAAGGGGCAGAAGTATGATTTATAACAACGTTCTCGAGGCTGTGGGGCAGACTCCGCTCGTCAGACTCAACAAGATGGTTCCTCCCGACAGCGCCGAAATTCTCGTCAAGTTCGAGGCGCTCAACGTCGGCGGTTCAATCAAGACACGCACAGCGCTGAATATGATTGAACAGGCTGAAAAAGAAGGAAAAATCAACAAGGACAGCATTATAGTGGAGCCCACCAGCGGCAACCAGGGAATAGGGCTTGCGCTTGTCGGAGCGGTCAAGGGATACCGCACGATAATTATTATGCCCGACTCTGTCAGCGAAGAACGCCGCAAGCTTATCCGCCACTACGGCGCCGAGGTCAAGCTTATCCATGACGCCGGCGACATAGGCGCGTGTATAGATGAATGTCTCAGTACAGCGCTCAGAATGAAGGACAAAGACAAAAGAGTGTTTGTGCCGCAGCAGTTCGAGAACATCAATAACGTCCTGGCACACAAAAAATATACGGCGCTCGAGATTATGCAGCAGGCGGCAAAGCCGATAAACGGCTTCTGCTCGGGAATCGGTACAGGCGGTACGATTACGGGAATGGGCGAAGTATTCAAGGCTCAGTATCCCGACATCGAAATCTGGGCGGTAGAGCCCGAGAACGCAGCGATACTCGCGGGCGGCACAATCGGAACACATCTCCAGATGGGAATCGGCGACGGAATTATTCCCGAAATTCTAAACCGCGATATATATAACGAAATCTATGTCGTGACAGACGACGAGGCTCTCGAAACAGCAAAGCGTCTGGCGCGTGAGGAAGGGCTTATGTGCGGAATTTCCGCGGGCACAAACGTTGCCGCGGCGCTTAAGCTCGCGAAAAAGCTCGGCAAGGGCAAGACGGTCGTAACGATACTTCCCGATACAGCCGAGAGGTATTTTTCAACACCGTTATTCGGGGAATAAAGTCAGGAGAAAAACTATGAAACTCGAACCAATTATTATTTCATTACTTGACACAGACCTGTACAAGTTCAATATGGACCAGGTTATTTTTCACAAGCACACCGACCTCAGCGGCGAATATTACTTCAAGTGCCGCAACGAGGGAATTGTGTTTTCGCGGGAGATGTTTGACGAAATCAACGACCAGATTGACCACCTCTGTTCATTAAGGTTTCACCACGAAGAGCTGGACTATCTGCGTTCAATTCGCTTTATTAAGTCGGACTACGTTGAGTTTTTAAGATTATGGAGACCTATTCGCGAGTATGTTACAGTTGAACTCTCAGACAGCGGCGAGCTTTCAATTGCTGTCAAGGGACCGCTGTTCTCGGCTATGCAGTTCGAGATTTATCTGCTCGAAATTGTCAACGAGGTTTACTTCAGAATGAAGTACGATTATGACGAGCTGCTCAAGTCCGCCAAGGAAAAACTCAGCCAAAAGATTGAGGACTTCAAAAGCGGAAAATACAACTTTAAATTCGCTGAGTTCGGCAGCCGCAGAAGGCTTTCGCGCGAATGGGAAGGCGAGGTAATAAAGAGATTTATCGACGAGACCGACAACTGTGTCGGCACATCAAACGTCTATTTTGCTAAGAAATACAACATTACGCCTATCGGTACATATGCCCACGAGTTTGTACAGATGTATCAGGGCATCGATAAAATTCCGCTCGCGTTTACAAACTACTACGCGATGAAGGACTGGTACGAGGAGTACGACGGCGATAACGGTACGGCGCTTACCGATACCGTTACAACCGATTTGTTCCTGCTCGACTTTAACCGTTCTATGGTCAACAACTATTCTGGCGTGCGCCACGACTCCGGCGACCCGTACGAGTGGGGCGAAAAGATTATCGCTCACTATAAAAAGTACGGCGTGGACCCAAAGTGGAAACAGCTTCTGTTCAGCGACAGCCTGAATTTTGACAAAGCTCAAAAGCTTTTTGATTACTTTAAGGACAAGACAAAAGTGGCGTTCGGAATAGGTACATTCGTTTCAAACGACACTTTCGCCGACCCGCTCAATATTGTTATCAAGCTTCAATATGTCAACGGCAGACCCGTGGCAAAGCTCTCCGACACACCGAGCAAGTCGATGTGTATGGACGAACATTACCTCGACTATCTCAAAGCGTCCGTTGATTTCAGAATAAACAGAGTATTAATGGGGGACTAGGAATGAAAAAAGCATTAAGAAAACTGACCGCGCTCGCGCTGGCTGTTTTGTTACTCTTCAGCGCAACCGCGATAGTCAGCGCGGCTGATGACCTGACAGCGGCGGGTGATGAAATTAAGATTGAGAAAATTGATTTTCAGAACCCTGACTTCATCAAGGGTATGGACGTTTCGTCCGTAATCGCTCTCGAAAACTCGGGCGTACAATATTACGACGAGAACGGAACCAAAGACTTATTTGAGATTCTCAGCGAAAACGGTGTAAACTATATCCGTGTGCGCGTGTGGAACAACCCTTATAATGAGGATGACCAGGGCTACGGCGGCGGTAACTGCGATGTTAAAACAGCCGCTGAAATCGGCGCGCGCGCCGCTAAATACGGAATGAAGCTCATGGTGGACTTCCACTATTCCGACTTCTGGGCAGACCCGTCAAAGCAGCTTGTTCCCAAGGCGTGGGCAAATATGGATATTGACGAGAAGACAACCGTTCTGGGCAGGTTTACTGCGTCGTCACTTGAGACAATAAAGAACGCCGGCGCCGACATCGGTATGGTTCAAATCGGTAACGAAATCAACAACGGCATGGCTGGCGAAAACGAGTTTATGAAAACGGCGCAGCTGATTAACGCAGGCGCAAAGGCTGTCAGAGATTTTGACGAAAACATCCGCGTGGCTGTCCATTTTACGGATATTCAGGATGTTAACGCGTTTGAATGGAATGCCGATGCGCTGGCGGTAAATGAGGTCGATTACGATGTTTTCGCTGTTTCGTATTATCCTTACTGGCACGGCAGTCTTTCCAACCTCACAAGCGAACTTGATAAAATAGCAAAAACATACAAAAAGGAAGTTATGGTTGCCGAGACTTCTTATCCCTACACTCTCAGCGACTCCGACGGCTACGGCAACACCGTAAGCGAAGGCTGCAACGACACTGGCGACAATATGCTCTGGGAATTCAGCGCTCAGGGACAGGCTCAGGAAGTTCGCGACGTTATGGCAGCTGTCAACGATGTTGAGGACGGCAAGGGTATTGGCGTGTTCTACTGGGAAGGAGCTTGGATTACCGTAGGTGATACCACAGGTCTTACCGATAACGAATATGGTGCTCGTGTAGGCGAAAATCAGGAGCTTTGGGAAAGATACGGTTCAGGCTGGGCTTCAAGCTATTCTGTGGACTACGCTTCCACCACGACTGTGGCACAGTTCGGCGGATGTGCCGTTGATAACCAGGCGTTCTTTGATCCGTCGGGCAAGGCGCTGCCCTCGCTTAAGGTGTTCAGCCTTGTAAGCGGCAGCGACGAGCCGACCGAACCGACTTCCGAAGATACGGAGCCGACCTCCGAGGTAACGGAGCCCTCGAGCTCAAGCGAAACAGAATCGACTTCCGAGGTAACGGAGCCCTCGAGCTCAAGCGAAACAGAACCCACCTCCGAAATAACGGAGCCTTCAAGTTCCAGCGAAACAGAGCCTTCGAGTTCAAGTGATACAGAGCCGACTTCTGAGGTAACGGAGCCTACAGCTTCAAGCGAAACTCAGCCGACTAAGCCTACAGAATACCACGACCCTGTTCTCAAAACCTCGAGCGTAACACTCAAGGCGGGAGCAACGGCTCGTATTGTGGTTCTCTACAGCAACAATCAGGAAATCACATACAGATGCTACAACACAAACGCTGTAATCGTTGACAACAACGGTCTGGTCAGCGCGCTCAAAACAGGTCAGACAAAGATTGTCGTAACAGTAGGCAAGAAAAAGCTGATTTATAACGTCAAGGTAACAAACGGTCCTACAATCAAGATAGGCAGCAAAGACTTCAAAAAGTCAACAGAATATAATATCCAGAAAGGCAAAACCCTCACCGTGAATATCACGGGCAAGGCGGCTGCCGTAAATAACGTATACAAGAGCAGCAACAAAAAGGTTGCTGTCGTAGATTCCGCGGCAACCGCGTCGAGCGTAAAAATCAAAGGCCTCAAGCAGGGCACCGCAACCGTAACAATCAAGGTTAACGGCGTTGAATTCCCGATTAAGGTCAAGGTAAACGCCTATATCAGATATGTCCTCGGCGGTATGGAGGTCGGAAGCGTTCAGGCTGACGGCAGTATCCTCTATAAAGTTCAGAAATCAGCGGCTCTCAACGGCAGAGCTCTGTCAAGACTTGTAGAGGGCAGCGCGAAGAGAAAGATAGTTATTCCCGCGAAAACAGTCAAGATTGAGCGTGTTCTTCATATCGGCAACAACAAGACGATTATCGCCAAAGGCGCTACTATCCTGCAGGTTAATAAGAAGATACCGATTATGTTGAACGACTGCAAGAAAACCAACTACGGTTCGCTCAAGAACTTTACGATAGACGGCGGAATCTGGCAGATTCAGGACAACGCCAAGGCAAATTACGTTACATCAACATTCCGTTTTGCTCACGCGCAGAATATCACAATCAAAAACGCGCGTGTCGACACAAACTATATATGTCACGCAATTGAGCTGATTGCCTGCAAGAACGTGAAAATTTATAACTGCAAGCTCGAGGCAAAGGGCAAACAGAAGAACGATAAGTACGCAGAACCGCTTCAGATTGATATCGCGACAAAGCAGACCGCTCCCGCTATCGCTTCTCAGGGCAAGAAGTATGTCAACGGTCAGATTTGTCAGAACATTACCGTCGAAAAATGTACGGTCAAGGGCTCGAGAGGCATATGTACAAACAAGACAGATTCCGAAGGCGGCAAGTGGCTGAGCAGACACCATGTCAACGTTAAGATTATCGGCTGTACCGTAACGGGTATGAAGACAGAGGCGCTCTGTCTGCACAATGTTATGGGCGTCACTGTCCAGAACACCAAGGCTTACTCAAAGGGCGGTGACTACAACTACAACAACGGCTGTTTCTTCGCGAGCTTCGGAAACAACGGTCAGACCGCAAAATACAGCAACGTGTTCAGCGGCAACACCTTCAAGGGCGGCAAGCACGGATTGTATATCCAGACCTACGCGGGTAACAAGCACGGCAAGACTACAGTTACCAAAAACAATCTGTACGCAAAGGCAGGCAAGGGTGCCGCGCTGAGCGTCGCGAACTGCAAAAAGGTAATCAGCAAAGGCAACAAGCTTTACAAATGGTAAGTAAAACGCAAAACCATCCGAAAGGGTGGTTTTGTTTTTATCCTATGAACTGTTGATTTTATGAGTGTTTCGTAGTAAAATTTCAATATATGACTTCAAAAGAGGATTTCTTATGAAAAACGCAAAAAACAATATACTTTTTCTGTTTTATACAATCCTGCTCGGCGTGATTGTCGGAGCAATAATCTGGGCATTTCTCAAGGTGATGAATCTCGGGATTGAGTTTTTGTGGAATTGGGTTCCGTCAAAGCTCGATTTTCCTTTCTACACTCTGTGCGTATGTACGGCGGGAGGACTGCTCGTCGGATTATGGAAGAAAAAATTCGGCGACTATCCCGAGGAGCTTGCGGTTGTGCTCGGCAAGGTCAAAAAGACGGGACGTTATCCGTATCACAATGTCTTTTCGATTCTCGGTTCGGCGCTGTTTCCGCTTCTTTTTGGCACGAGCGTCGGTCCCGAGGCTGGTCTTACGGGAGTTATCGCGGGACTCTGTACATGGGTAGGCGACAAGCTCAAGCACTACAAAAAAGAGGTTGAGGAGCTCACCCGTATCGGTATGAGCGCGACGCTCGGCACAATCTTCCGTTCGCCTATGTTCGGCTTTATCGAGCCGATTGAATCCGAACAGGACACCGTGCTGCCGAAGACGTCAAAGATTGTTCTCTACTTTACCGCTATTCTGAGCTCATTCGGCATTTTCATTCTTCTCAACAAGCTGACAGGCACAAAAACAGGTATGGAAAGCCTGCCGTTTGACGGTATTCGTCTTGAACAGTACCTGTACGCTCTGCTTCTGACGGTTGTCGGAATTGCCGCGGGCTGCATATATTTCGCGTTCAAAAAAATCACTGTTTCGATTGAAAGAAAGCTCAAGCGCTTTACAATTCTTCGGGCTGTATCGGGCGGACTGCTGTTGGGCGTATCGGGAACATTCCTTCCTCTGACTATGTTCTCGGGTGAACACCAGATCAGCGAAGTGACCGAGAGCGCCACGAAAATCGGTGCGGTTATGCTGATTGTAATCGCGGTTGTAAAACTGCTTCTCACAAACATCTGTATCGACTCGGGACTCAAGGGCGGACATTTCTTCCCGATAATCTTCTGCGGCGTAAGCATCGGCTGCGCGTTCGGTCTGATATTGGGGATCAATATGGTTTTCTGCGCGGCGGTTGTCACAACGGCGCTTGTCGGTCATACGCTCAAAAAGCCGTTGGCTACAGTGCTGCTTCTGATGATTGTATTCCCCGTCAGACTTATTCCGATAATGCTTTTCGCGGCGGCTGCGGCGAAGTTTATTCCGACACCGAAGTTTTTAACAATAAAAAAATAACGCTTATTCACATAAAAGGAGGAGCCTATGAAAACCTTCAGAAAGACTTTATCCGTGACGCTCACCGTATTGATGATAATCGGCGCGGTCGCGATTGCGCCTTTATCGTCGTTCGCGGCAGAAACAGGCAAGTCCCTCACAGGTGTGGCTTCGTTCAGCGCACATGGCGCCAAGACGGTTGTTAAGTTTAAAAACGGCAAAACCGAAACGGTCAATAACGCGGTTAAGGCGGAGAGCCTTGATGACAATCCGATCGCAAACGAGATAAAGTCCTACGAAATCAAATACAGCAACAAGAGCGTAGCGAAGGTTGAGCTGCTCGATTTTTCGTCGATTGTCAATGGTTATTACGCTCTCTCGTTTACTGTTCCGAACACCGAAAAAGAGGTATTCCTCACAGGTCTTAGACCTGAGAACGTTGACGTTGTTGAGAAAAAGCTACTCTCAAATTACACCTCGGGCAAGGATTTTGTGATGGAGGAACTCGACTTTATCGACGCCGAAAAAGAGATGACGGGAAAGGACACAAACCTGTGCTGGGCAGGCACATGCGCTAATATGCTTCGCTACACAGGCTGGGCGGAGAAAGCGGGTTTCGAGAGCGAGGACGAGATTCTCGAAGTTTACAGCAATAGCTTTTATGACGAAGGGTTCCACGTTGATTCAGGTCTGAAGTGGTTTTTCGGCGGTTTGAAGGACGACGAAATAAAGGTCAAGGGCAGCGGAAGATACCTTCCCGAGTATCTCACCGATAACATTATCAGCGAACACGCGGTTAACATGGATTTTGCCTCACAGGCTCCGAATATGGTGAAAGACTTAAAGGCGGGCAAAGGCGTCGGGCTGTCAATTCAATGGGTTGGCGAAGACGGTGAGTTTTTGACTTTGGGCCACGCGGTTACGCTTTTCGGCGTGGTGACCGACAATGCCTTTGATGAGGACGACCTCAACCACTATGACTCGTTTATTATTGCTGATTCCGACAACAGCACAGGCTACGACGACAGCGACAACCGGGTTGTGCACGACCGTCATTTCGCGCCTAATACTCTGACTCTGATAAAACAGGAGCCATACATCAAAGAGGACGCGCGGTGCAGAACGCTTATCGGCAAAAACTACGGCGGAGTGCTTTTTACATACACAACGCTTGAGCCGTACTCGGACGCAATGTCCGAGTATATCGAGACCGACCCGGGCGCTGCTTTGAACAATGCCGAATCGGTTGATTTTGTCTTTAACAGAATGAGCGTCTCGAACGTCGGCAAAGGCGCCAAAAGCGACAAGGTCTACAGCGGCGACGTTTATTTTTCATTCATCGCTCAGGACAGAGATAACTATGTTGACAACAGCGGCAAACAGTTCAGCGGGAATATAAAAATAAATCTCGAAATCATAGGCGAAAACGGTTCGCTTGTTTATTCGGATACGATAAGTAAGAACGTCAATCTGGACGAAGCCGCGATTATCGGCGACTTTAAGGTTGAGAATCTTGAAACAGGCAAATATAAAGCCGTGATTACCATAAATCCCGACCACTCGGTTGTTGAAGCGTATTACATCAACAACTCAAGCACAACCGAGTTTGAGGTTGTGCCGAAAGAGTACGATTTGTCGGGCGTAGAGGTCTCAATCGACAGAGACGTTGTTGAGTTTGACGACTATTCAACAGTTGTAGGAATCGAATACAAGGGACTCGACAGCAGTCCTCTGTGCTCTGACTTTGACGAGGTGAACATCTACTATACAAACTATGAAAACGGCGAGTGGAATCTCTGGAGCGCGTATGACCCTTCAGGCGGCGAACCTGTCGGCAAAAACAAGGCTCTGTCTGTCGGCAAAAACCCGACAAAAGAATCAAAGCTTCCCGATACCGTCAAATTGGTTAAAATCGGAACAAAGGTGAAAATCCGACTTGAGTTCATCAAGGATTCGGTTGCCTACAGTGTTGTATCGGGTGAATATCCGCTTTCATCGCGGGGATTTGAGGTCTTAATCTCAGAGAGCAATACAAATAAAACCTCGGTTATTCCCCAAGGCTCGGATAAACTCAACGACGGCGACAAGTTCGCGTTTAAAATTATAAACAAAAGCGTCGGCAACCACGAGGCAATCAAGGGAACATACAGCCTTATCGCCGTATACGATGACGTTAACGACGAGAGAAGCGTCAGACTGACAGAACCCGTTCCGTTCACCCTCGCGACAGGCGAAGAGACAGATGAGATTGTCATTACATCGTGGAAAAAGAGCGTTTTCCTCAATGAAAGCTGCGATGTTGATGTTGAAGTTAACGCCGAAGGTTTCGACACCGAATACACGATTCTTTCTGATTTGAGAATTCATGAGGATAAAAGCACTATTATAACCACCGCTCAGGACGAAAACGACGCGTCGGACGGCATAATTTCACTCAGAGAGGCTGTAGCTTACGCAGAGGAAACAGGCTCGGAGATTGTAGTTGGCGAAGAAATCGGCAATATGCTCTATCTTGGCTCTCCCGTTGATATTAACGGAAGCGTCAGCTTCAACGGAGCTATCGACGGCATGGAAATGGACAGCAAGCGAATCAATGTCACCGTTGAGTACGACGCCGACGGCGACAATAAAACAACCAGACTGTTTAATATCGGCAAGGACGCGGACGCGCGGTTCAAAAATGTCAAGATGACAAACGGCAGCGCCGACCTTGGCGCGGCGGTATATATCGACGGCGGAACGCTGAAGCTTGATAGCTGCGGAATCGGTTTCTGTACCGCGAAGAATAAGGGCGGAGCCGTATATCTCAGCGGCGGCGGAATGGCTGCCAAAAACACCGATTTCAGCTCAAACACCGCTCCGTACGGCACGGACGTGTTCATAGACGGCGGGGCAAAGGTTGAGATGCTCAACTGTAACGTTGTTCCGAGCGTTGAAACAAGCGGAGTGCTCTACAATTTCAACGGTTCACTTGACGTTATAAATTCCACAATTGTCGCGGGTGATACAGACAGCTATTACGATTACGAAAACGGCAAAAAATTCAACCGCGCGATAATCTCAAACAAAAATACAAACATCATCAACTCGATTGTATTCACAAGAAACAGCACAGCTGTTGCAGGCGACGTTAACGTATATTCAAGCGTCACAAACGGCTTGAACGCTGAGGTTACAGCCGACAGTTTCACCATTGAGCGTGAAATCGAAGAGATTTGCCGCATCAACGAGGAATGCACACCGTTCTTCAGATACTTCGATGCCGACCATTTCGCGCCGTATCTGTCTGAGGACGCGAAGCTCGGTTCAATCACTTCGCTGAAAGACGGCAGGATTATTCTCACCGATTCAAACGGCAAAGTTTCGCAAACAGGCGTTGTGACCTCGTTTACCGACGAGGAGCTCTCACTTGACTCATTGGGCAACAAGCGCACAACGATTTTCGGCGCGTATTCGGATATTCTGATTTACGGCGAAGAGCTCGACGACGAGAACACAACGTTTGCGGGCATTGACGATATGATATACACGGGCAGAGCGATTACCCAGAAGTTTAATTTGTATTTCAACGGTATACAGCTCGAATACGGCGTTGACTACACGGTAAGCTACAATAAAAACATAAACGCAGGTACTGCCGAGATTGTCGCAACAGGCATTAACGATTACCGCGGCTCTGTATCGCATACATTTATAATCAAAAAAGCCGCGAACACTATGACTGTCAAAACCGCGTTAAAGAAAGTCGAGCTCTCAAAGCTCCAAAAGGCAAAACAGACTGTTAAAAACGCGATTGTTGTCAGTAACAACAAGGGTTCTGTGACATACAAAAAGCTGAGCGGCGTAAAGAATCTGACAATCAGCAAAAAAGGAATTATAACCGTTAAGAAAGGTACCACAAAAGGAAACTATAAAATCAAAGTCAAGGTTAGCGCCAAGGGCACAGGCAACTACAAATCAATCTATAAAACAGTCACGGCAAAGATAAAAGTAAAATAATAAACAGGAGTACACAAACCGTGTACTCCTGTTTTATGGTGGAGACTACTGAATTCGAATCAGTGACCTCTTGCATGTCAAGCAAACGCTCTAACCTGCTGAGCTAAGCCTCCGTATTCACAATACTATTCTATAATATTCTGAGAAATATTTCAAGCCCTTTTGCTGTTTAATCAAAATAAAAATATCCGACGGAAAAAATATCGGAAATTCAAACCGATTGAGGAGGAATTTGGTTAATCTATCGTATCGGAAGCGTTGTTATGCTTACAAACGCAAAAATTGCGTAAAAATATTTTTGAAAATACGCAATTTTCCGCCTTTCAAGTCCTTCCTCCTGAATTAATAACAATAGCAGGCACCTTGGCGGTACCTGCTATTCTTAACTGGTTGCGGAGGTCAATAAATTTGGCTTAAATAGTGACCTTGCAACGTGTTGTCGGTTTATCTGTCGGTTTACGTTATATAATTGTTTAATTTTGAGACTGCAAATAATCGTCTGCTTTTTTCAAATGTTCTTTTTCATATTTATCAAAACAGTTACAATATGTATTAAGTGTAGTTGTAATATCTTTATCAAAAAAATAAGACTAAATAAAACCTAATTTAGACAAACATATAGAAACACAACTTGACATTGCATAAAATATCATTTATAATCAAATTATAATTTAGCGTAATTATGCTAAAAGGAGTGATATTATGTCAAAGACTATACGTCCTGTATCAGATTTAAGAAACAATTTTGCTGACATTTCAAAGACTGTGCATGAGACTGCTCAACCTGTTTTTCTTACTAAGAACGGATTTGGTGATATGGTAGTGTTGAGTATGGAAGCTTTTGAGAATCTGCAGTTCGAAAGTGAAGTTTATTTCAAACTTCAAGCTGCGGAAAAAGAAGCCGCATTAAATAATAATCGCTTTTCACCAAAAGAAGTTCTATCTTCTATCAAAGAGGAAATAAATGTATAGAGTTGAATATTTACTATCAGCAAAGCAGGATTTGAGCGAAATTGCTTTGTATATTAGAGATGAACTATGTAATCCAACAGCAGCTATCAATCTTGTTGAAGAAATAATAAAAGTTTCGGAAAGGCATGCGAATTATCCGTATTCAAACCCGGTTTATATTCCTATAAAACCATTGAAGAATGAGTACAGAAAGATTCTTGTCAAAAACTATATGTTATTCTATACAGTTGATGAAACACAAAAGATAGTAACAATCAGTAGAATTATATATGCTAAGAGAAATCTCAATACGCAGATAAAAGATACGGACAATTAATTAACGCTTTGAATTAAAGAGCGCCAAGCAAAAGGTCTTGGCGCTCTTTAGATTTGGATAATAAGCGAAAAAAGCGTTTGCTAATTGCACGTTTACTTGAAGAAATAATATAAAATGAAATAATTAAATTATATATAAAATCAGTGTTACAAAAACGCAAATATACAAGCCTTATGTGCAATATGTATTATCAATAAAATAGATATACAACAGAATAACTTTTGATACTATAATTCAATACGTTTAAGTTTTTTTGCAGCCAGTTTTTGCAACTTTTCGCCCAAATTCCCGCCCAAGTCGTTGGTTTTGCGGGCGGAAAAAGCAAAAGAAAAATGGCTTAAACTCATTGTTTAAGCCATTTTCTAGTGGTTGCGGAGGAAGGACTTGAACCAACGACCTCCGGGTTATGAGCCCGACGAGCTACCAACTGCTCTACTCCGCGATATATTCCGAACTGCTTCGGTATCTATTATTATAGCCATGTCAGCGTGCTTTGTCAAGGGGTATTAATTGTTATCTTGTGTCGAGTGACAAAAATTGAACTTGATCATTACAAAAATTCCCGATATAAATTGATTTTTTTCACTGCGTGTGTTAAAATATTAAAAGTTTAGTTTTATGGAGGTTTATCAGTATGTGCAAGGATTGCAAAAAGACCTTTTATATTACCACTCCCATCTACTACCCTTCGGGAAATCCTCATATCGGTCACTGCTACACGACTGTAGCCTGCGACTCAATCGCCCGCTATAAGAGAATGCAGGGCTTTGATGTGAAGTTCCTTACGGGTACTGACGAGCACGGTATGAAGATCGAACAGAAAGCCGCGGAAAAAGGCGTTTCGCCCAAGGCTTATGTTGACGAAATCGCTGAGATTTTCAAGAAGCTCTGGGGCTTTATGAATATAAGTTACGACCATTTCATCCGTACTACCGACGATTATCACGTCGAGAGTGTTCAGAAGATTTTTAAAGAGCTCTATGACAGAGGTTACATCTATAAGGGCGAGTACAGCGGAAAATACTGCACTCCCTGCGAGAGCTTCTGGACAGACAGTCAGCTTGTTGACGGCAAGTGTCCCGAGTGCGGACGAGAGGTTGTAGAGGGCAAGGAGGAGGCATACTTCTTTAAGATGGCTCCTTTTGCTGAGAGAATCGAAAAGCTGCTTACCGAGACCGACTATCTGCGTCCCAAAACACGTGCGGTTGAGCTTGTAAACAACTTCATCAAACCAGGTCTTGAGGATTTGTGCGTTTCAAGAACATCGTTCAGCTGGGGTGTTCCTGTAACATTCGATGAAAAGCACGTCGTTTATGTTTGGATTGACGCGCTTTCAAACTATATTACCGCTCTCGGATACGAGAACGGACGAGTAAATGAGTTCGACAAATACTGGCCCGCGGACGTTCATATGGTTGCCAAAGATATTATGCGCTTCCACGCTATTATCTGGCCTGCTATGCTTATGGCGCTTGAGCTTCCGCTTCCGAAGCACCTCGCCGTTCACGGCTGGATTACCTTCAACGGACAGAAGATGTCAAAATCTCTCGGCAACGTTGTTGACCCGTTTGTACTCGGTCAGCGTTACGGAGCCGACGCTATCCGTTATCATATTATGAGAGAGATGGCTCTCGGCGCGGACAGCTCGTTCTCCAACGAGATAATGATTAACCGCATTAACTCCGACCTCGCTAACGGTTTGGGCAACCTTATTTCGCGTACTGTCGCTATGGCTGACAAGTATTTCGGCGGTACTCTGCCCGAAGAGCGCGAAGCGGGAGAGTTTGACGACGAGCTTATCGCTGAGGCGACAGCGCTTAAGGCGAAGGTTGACGAATTTGTAGACAAAACCGAGCTCCAGAACGCGCTTGTTGAAATCTTCAAGGTGGTTTCACGCGCGAACAAATATATTGACGAGACTACTCCGTGGATTCTCGGCAAGGACGAGACAAAGCGCGCAAGGCTCGCGACCGTTCTTTACAACCTGCTCGACACAATTCGTATTGTCGCGACACTGCTTTCCGCGTTTATGCCCGAGACAATGCCCAAGGCTCTTGAGCAAATCGGCGCGTGCGAAAAGTGCGCGTCTTATGAAAACGCGGGCACATTCGGCTGTCTGCCCAAGAACGTGACAGTTAAGCGCGGAGAGGCTCTGTTCCCGAGAATTGACGTTGACAAGGAAATTGACGAGCTCAACAACATTTTCAAGAACAGTGAGGAAGCCGCGGAAGAATCCGCAGCTCCTGCAGAGCCTGTCGCTCCCGAAATCGGCATTGAGGACTTCGCGAAGTCCGATATCCGCGTGGGTGAGGTTAAAGCCTGCGAAAAGGTAAAAAAGAGTAAAAAGCTCTTGAAATTTGATATAGACGACGGTATGGGCGGACGAGTTATCGTCAGCGGTATCGCGCAGTACTACAAGCCCGAGGAATTGGTGGGCAAGAAGGTGCTGTTTGTTGCGAACTTAAAGCCCGTTAAGCTCTGCGGTGTGGAGAGTCAGGGTATGATTCTGTCCGCCGAGAAGGGCGACAGCCTTACGCTCATTACGGTTGACAGCGCAATCGAAAACGGAAGTAAAATAGTTTGATTTATGGGGCTGACTCATTATGCTGAGTCAGCCCCAAGTGGTAAGTAGTAAGTAGGAAGAAATGGAGACGAGGAAAAGTAAAGAGGAAGAAAGCGCGGGTTCTTGCCAAAATCGGTTAGGAATCGATGGTGCGGGGGAGAAGCATTTTTGATAGGAGCAGTAAATGGAGACGAGGACAATCAAAAAAATATTTGACGCGCACGCGCATTATGACGACGCGTGGTTCGACGAGGACAGGGAAGAACTGCTTGAAATCCTGCCCCGGAGCGGAGTGTCGGGCGTAGTGTGCAACGCAGTGGATTTGAAATCCGCCGAAGTGATAAAGGGCTACGCCGAAAAATATCCGTATATATATTTTACCGCGGGATTTCATCCCGAAAATCTCGAGGATATGCCCGAAAAATATCTTGACGGTGTGGCTGAATATTTAAAACACC